>NZ_SRIO01000006.1 GCF_004684205.1 Candidatus Macondimonas diazotrophica | reverse complement strand
GCCACCCATGCCGGGGCCACTTGGTTGCGAAGCTGCCTCGCCAGGGATCGGCGGGGCCATTAGGCCAGTGGCAATCAGTCCGGCCATCCCGATCAGGGATGCCAGAGGTCTGTTGAGATGTCGTGGCATTGCGGGATCCTTGGTGACGAATCGACGGGGTGGCATGCATATCCCGTCCTTGCTTCCTGCTTGGACTCAATCATCTATCGAATCGGCCTCGAGGTCCATATGCCATGCCTCATAGGGGCTATTGTCTCGGGCACTGGACCAAGCGCGGTCTGCGGGACTGTTCCAGGATCCGGAATGGCCGCGATCATCGACGACGCCGGTAGGCCTTGAGCGACTTCGGGAACAGTACGCATCCCACGAAAATTCCGAGGGCAAGCAATGTGGCCGGCAGACTGGCATGGCGTTCAGCCGGATTAGCGATCAGGTCGGTCAGTGCGCCCCCGAAGTAGAACAGTGATGCCAGGCTCAGCCAAGCAAAGGTATAAGGCCGCCCGGCAAGCAGGCCGGGAACCGCAAGCAGCAGAGGGATTTCCACGCCGATCAACCATGCCCAGATCATATGGGGTGGCATCAGGCTCGAAAACCCGAGCAGCCAGTAGGCCAGCGTGGCCATCAACCCCCCCAGGCAGATCAGAGTCAGGCGCTGCAGGCTTTGAGGATGGATCATGGCTGCGCTCCGCGTTGCAGGCGTAACGTCAATTCGGCGACTCGCCGGCCCAACGCGTGGCAGAGCTCCATTTCGGTCTCGCTGACCGGCTTTTCACCTGCGCTCCCAGCCCAGTGGCTGGGGCCGTAGGGTGTCCCGCCGCTGTGCGTTTCATTCAGGGCGGCTTCGGTGTACGGCAGGCCGACGAGAAGCATGCCGTGGTGCAACAATGGCAGCATCATCGACAGCAAGGTACTTTCCTGCCCACCGTGGAGGCTGGCAGTCGAGGTAAAGACGGCTGCCGGCTTGCCGGACAGCGCGCCGCTGAGCCACAGGGCGCCGGTGTGATCGAGGAAATACTTGAGCGGGGCAGCCATATTGCCGAAACGGGTGGGGCTGCCGAGGATCAGTCCGGCGCACTCCTTGAGATCACGTTCCTGCGCGTAGGGCGGGCCATTATCGGGGATCGCGGGACTTACCGCCTCGCAGGTCGACGAAACCGGCGGTACGGTGCGAATTCGGGCGCCGACGCCAGCCACCTCTTCGATACCGCGCGCAATGCGTTGGGCCATTCGGGCCGTTGCGCCGTTGCGGCTGTAGTACAGGATCAGGATTTCAATCATGGTCCAACAGCTCCAGAACCCGTTCCGGCGGTCGCCCGACGATGGCCCACCGCCCATCCCGTACGGCAATCGGGCGTTCCAGCAGCTTGGGATACTGATGGATCGCATCGATGATGAACGCGTCGGACAAGTCGGCTCGCGCCAGGTTGAGTGTTTTGTAGGTCTCTTCGCTCTTGCGCAACAATTCGCGCGGCGGAATGCCCAGTAGCTTCACCAGTTGTGTCAGCGTCGCCGGGCTTGGTGGGTCACTGAGATAGTCGATCAGCGTGGGTTCGAGACCGGCTTGCCGGAGCAGGGCCAACGCTGCGCGCGATTTGCTGCAGCGCGGGTTGTGATAGAGGATGATGTTCATGAATCGAGTTCTTCGAGCCAGCGCTAAAGCGCACCATTGTAATGCGTTGGCGCTCAGAGAGGAGACGCTGGATGCGCGAATCAATCGAACCGCTGGGGTGCGATGCCGCCGATCGGCGGGTATCCCCGACTCCGACGCAGCGATCGCCGTGACGACCGACCAGTCCAGCGGGATGGTCTGGCGCGTTCGGGGCCGAGTCCAGGGCGTGGGGTATCGGGCCTTCTGTCAGCGCCAGGCCCTCGGCCTGGGCCTGAAGGGCTGGGCGCGGAACCTTCCCGATGGTTCGGTCGAAGTGGTCGCTTGGGGGATGTCGCCCGCCCTGGTGGCGCTTGAGGAACGGCTGCGAACCGGTCCGCGCCATGCCCATGTCGATGCGATTGAGGCGTCGATGTGGCGCCATGAACCTGCCGATGGTTTCGCTGTGTCATAGACCAATGACATGGTATGGGCATGAGTGCCCGCGTATGCTGCGATGCATGAGCGGAAGGCCAGGATCACACGTGGGGAGTACACATGACCACGCGCAATCTGGAATTTTTCTTCAAGCCTCGGTCCGTTGCCTTGATCGGCGCCAGCCGCGACGCGCACCGTGTGGGGGGCGCAGTCGCGCGCAATCTGCAGGCCGGTGGATTTGCGGGCCGGGTGATGCTGGTCAACCGGCGCAGCGCGCCCGATGCGGCGCATGGCATCTACACGCAACTCTCGGATCTGCCGGAAGTTCCCGATCTCGCGGTGGTGGCGGTTCCGGCGTCTCAGGTGCCAGAGACCGTCGGCGAGCTGGGTTCGGCTGGAACCCGCGCGGCCGTTGTCTTGTCGGCGGGTTTCGAAGAGATCGAGGGGGAAGCCGGGGTGGCTTTGCAGCAGGCGGCCCTGGAAGCGGCTAAGCCTTATCTGATGCGCATCATCGGACCGAACTGTCTGGGCATTCTGATGCCCAAGGTGGGGCTCAATGCGAGTTTTGCCCATCTCATGGCGCGTCCGGGAAATCTGGCATTCATCGCGCAGTCCGGCGCGATTCTCACCGCCGTCGTCGACTGGGCAGAAAGCCGCGGGATCGGCTTTTCGGCGTTGATTTCGCTGGGCGCTTCGGCGGATGTCGATTTCGGCGACCTGCTTGATTATCTGGCCAACGACTGGGATACCCGCGCCATCTTGCTGTATGTGGAATCGGTGCGAGACTCTCGCAAGTTTATGTCGGCGGCGCGGCTGGCCGCCCGGCTCAAGCCGGTGATTGTCGTCAAGGGTGGTCGTTATGCCCAGTCTGCTCAGGCGGTTGCATCCCATACCGGTGCGCTGGCTGGCGTCGATGCGGTCTATGCTGCGGCATTCCGCAGGGCCGGCATGGTTCAGGTGGATTCGATGGCCGAACTGTTCGACGCGGTGGAGACCCTCGGCCATTCCAGTCCGCGCTTCGGCGAACGGCTCGCCATTGTGACCAACGGCGGCGGGATCGGTGTGCTCGCGACCGATGAACTGACGCGCCTGGGCGGGAATCTTGCCGCCTTGTCGGAGAACACTCGGCATCGCTTGCGCGAGGCGCTGCCGCCCTTGTGCAGTACGCAGAATCCGATCGATGTGCTGGGTGATGCGGATCCGGGCCGTTATCGTGACACGTTGCGCATCCTCTATGAGGCACCGGAAGTCGATACCGTGGCGGTGTTCAACTGTCCGGTGGGCGTTGCCAGCAGCCAGGACGCCGCCGAGGCCGTGATCGAAGTCCATCAGACGCCTCGCAAAGGACTGCTGACCAATTGGCTCGGTGCCAAGACGGCCCAGACGGCGCGAGAGCGGTTTACGGCTCATCGCATTCCAACCTACGAAACGCCGGATCAGGTGGTTCGTGCGTACATGCATCTCATCGGCTATCGCCGTAACCAGCGATTGCTGCTGGAAACACCGCCGTCATTGCCGCAGGCGTTCGTTCCCGATAGCGAGGCGGCACGCGCGGTGATCGAAACCGCGCGCGAGCGGGGTGGCGGCTGGCTGTCCCTGGCCGAGGGGATGGAGTTGCTGGCCGCTTATCGCATTCCCGTGGTGCAGACGGCGGCAGTCGTCACCCCGGACGAAGCAGCGGCTCAGGCGGCCGACTGGGCCGTGCCGGTCGCGCTCAAGATTTCTTCGCCCGATATTCTGCACAAGCGCGCGATGGGCGGTGTGGCGCTCAATCTGCAAACGCCCGAGGCGGTCTCGGAGGCTGCGCAGGGCATTCTTGCGCATCTGCGCCAGCATCAGCCTGAGGCCCGGATCGAGGGCTTCACGCTTCAACCTATGGTGCCCAAAGGTGACAATCATGAGCTGATCCTGGGGATGACCACCGACCCGGTGTTCGGGCCGGTGTTGCTGTTCGGGCAGGGCGGGAACGCGGTCGAAGCGCTCAATGATACGGCATTTGCGCTCCCACCGCTCAACATGCATCTGGCCTGTGATCTGATCGAGCGGACACGGATTCATCGCGTGCTCAGAGGCGTGGGTGGCATCGCGGCCACCCGAATCGGCGATGTCGCACTGAGTCTGGTGAAACTGGCCCAGCTTGCAGCCGATCTCCCGGAGGTGGTGGAGATTGAGGTTAATCCGCTGCTGGCCGGCGAACGGGGCGTGTTGGCACTCGATGCGCGCGTGCGAGTGGATGTCTCGGCGCCGGCTGGGGATGCGCACTTTGCGATCCGGCCTTACCCCAAGGAGCTCGAGCAATCCTTCGAGCTCTCCGATGGTCATCGCTTGATGCTGCGCCCGATCCAACCCGAAGACGAACCGGCGCTGATCCAGCTGTTCGATGCCATGACCGAGGAAGAGCGCTACATGCGCTTTTTCTCGCCGATGAGCCATGTGCCCCATCAGCTGGCTGCCCGGCTCAGCCAGATCGACTACCATCGGGAGATGGCGCTGATCCTCACCGAGGCCGGTTTGCCTGGCCAGGCGCGTATCCTGGCCGGGGTACGCATCGCCGGTGATCCGAATGACGAGCGCTGTGAGTTCGCAATCGGCGTGCGTCATGACCAAGGCGGCAAGGGGCTCGGCATTCGGCTGATGCAGCGGATCATCGATTACGCGCGGGCGCGCGGCTACCGGGAGATCTATGGCGACATTCTCCGGGAAAACGGCGCCATGCTGGCGGTTTGCCGTAAGCTCGGATTTCATATCGACCCGGGCAGTGAGAGCAACATCGTTCGTGCAACGCTGACGCTCTGAGCGCCTCAGCGCCCAGTGAATGGTCAGAGCTGTTTCCGTTTCAGATTGGAGGACCGGTTCGAATGCGTTTTCACACCATCGCTCCCTTGTTTGTATTGCTGCTGGGTTTTATTGTGACGACCCCGCTGCTGGCGGGCACGCTGCCCGCCTTGACGGTGTACAAGGACCCGCGCTGCGGCTGTTGCGAGGCTTGGGCTCGACACATGAGCGAGGCCGGCTTTGCGGTCACCACCCGGGATGTCGCCGATCTGGCCGAGCGCAAACGGGCGCTGGGCGTACCGGCTCATCTCGGATCCTGTCATACCGCGCAGGTGGGTGGATATGTGATCGAAGGTCATGTTCCGGCGGCTTCGGTCAAGCGGTTGCTGCGGGAAAAGCCGGCCGCAGTGGGCCTTGCGGTTCCCGGTATGCCGATTGGTTCTCCGGGCATGGAGGGTCCAAATCCCGAGGCCTATGAGGTGCAGATCTATGACGCCCATGGGTCCAGGGTCTTCGACCGCTACTGAACACACCTTGCTGAGAAGATGGCGGCTGCTATAATCCGGACCTCCCGGCGCTGGCCTATCGTATGCCGGTTTCCGGTTTCGACATGGTGGCCCCGGTTGGTCCCTTCGCGACGATACATTGTGAACCCCGTGAGATCCGGAAGGGAGCAGCGGCAGCAGTGGACTCGGGCGCCGGAGTGTGGCTGGCCGGGGCCGCCGCCCATTTCGGGCATGGGCTTCAATCCGCCGGAATGGGAAGGTCGATGAGCTACACCGTACTTGCCCGCAAATGGCGTCCGCGCAGCTTTGACGAACTGATTGGACAGGAACACGTGGTTCGGGCGCTGTCCAACGCGTTGTCCCAGCAGCGGCTGCATCACGCCTATCTGTTCACCGGGACGCGTGGAGTCGGCAAGACTACCCTGGCCCGGATTTTGGCCAAGTGTCTGAATTGCCGCGACGGTGTGAGCGCCGAGCCCTGCGGCCGGTGCGAGGCTTGCGAGGAAATCGATCAGGGCCGCTTCATGGATCTGATCGAGGTGGATGCGGCCTCCCGGACCAAGGTGGATGACACGCGCGCCTTGCTCGACAATGCCCAGTACGCGCCCGGCAAGGGCCGCTTCAAGATCTATCTGATCGACGAAGTCCACATGCTCTCGACCCATTCCTTCAATGCCTTGCTCAAGACACTGGAGGAGCCTCCCGAACATGTGAAGTTCCTGCTCGCGACCACCGACCCGCAGAAGCTGCCGGTGACGGTGCTGTCGCGCTGTCTGCAGTTCAATCTGCACCGCTTGAGCGCGGATCGAATCGCGTCCCATCTTGCGACCATTCTGCAGGCTGAACAGGTCACCTTTGATCCAGTGGCGCTGCGTGCCCTGGGACGTGCCGCCGACGGGAGCGTGCGGGACAGCCTGAGCCTGCTCGATCAGGCGATTGCCTATGCCGGCGGGCCACTGACCGTAGCCGATGTCGATGCGATGCTGGGAACGGTGGACCGCTTGCAGGTCGATACCTTGCTCAGCGCCCTGGTGAATGGTGAAGCCGAGGCGATCTGGCAAGTGCTCGCGGCCTGGCGCCAGCGCAGTCTGGACTACGCGGGTCTGCTCGATGCGTTGGCGCTGCGTCTTCAGGCGATTGCATTTACACAGACCTTTGGCTGCGTGAGTGAAGAAGAGGAGCCCGTCAGTCCTGAGCTGGCGGCGGCACTGTCTCCCGCGACGGTACAGGTGTATTACCAGATCTGCTTGCTCGGCAAGCGCGATCTGGCTTTGGCCCCGGATCCCGCCAGCGGCTTTGAAATGGTGGTTCTGCGTCTGCATGCCTTTCGGCCTCCATCGGATAAGGGGACCGGCGCTGTGCGTGAGGCGCCGGTCATCGCGGCCGCCGCGGGCGATGAAGGGACGGCGGCATCCGCCCCCCAGCCCATTGCAGACCGGCCTGCGCAAGCGGCATCGAAGCCCTCGCGCGTGATGCCCGCGCCTGCCCGTCCGGTCGCCCATTCGCCTGCAGCCGCGGCGGACGAGTGGCACGATCTCCTTGGTCAGCTCGGACTGCGCGGTGGAGCTTTGGAGCTTGCGCGTCACTGTGCCTTGAAATCGCGGAGCACGGGCCGCATGGTGCTGGAATTGCCGCGCCAGCAGCATGCGTTGCGGCGTCCTGCGGCGGAGCAGGGGCTGGTGCACGCCTTGCGCGCGCATCTTCGGCAACCCGAATTGGTGCTGCAGATCGAGACGATCGAACAGGCAACACATCCGACTCCGGCTCAGCGCGACGAGGACGAGCGCGCGCAGCGGCAAGCCCTGGCCGAGGCAGCGATCCGGGAAGATCCCGTGGTTCAGATGATGGAGGCCCGGCTCGATGCGCGCCTGCAGGGCGTTCGGCCCCGGGATTCGGTGCGCTCTCACGATGGAGAATGAACTCAATGGCAGGACCATTCGATAAGTTGTTTGAACAGGCCCGGCGTCTTGGCGACGATATGCAGCGTGCCGCGCATGATCTGGCCAACCTGGAAGTGACTGGCGAGGCTGGCGCCGGCTTGATTCAGGTGAAACTCAATGGACGGCGTGAAGTGAACGAGGTTCGCATCGATCCCCAGTTGCTGCGCGATCAGGCGCTTCTGGAAGATCTTCTGGCCGGTGCCATGAACGATGCGTTGCGTAAACTGGAGAAGGCGCTGGGGCAGAAGGTTACGGGCATGGCAGGCGGATTCAAGATGCCGGGCGGCTTTCCGGGCGCTTGATCATGTCGTTGTTTGCGCCGCCACTGAACCGACTGATCGAAGCATTGCGCCTGTTGCCGGGTGTGGGGCCCAAATCGGCGCAACGCATGGCGTTCCATCTGTTGGAGAAGGATCGGCAGGGTGCGCTGGTCCTGGCCGGCGCGCTGCGTGATGCCCTGGAAATCCTGCATCATTGTCAGGATTGCCGCATGTATTGCGAAGGCGATCGTTGTCCCATTTGCCGTTCCAGCCATCGCGACGAGGGATTGTTGTGCGTGGTTGAGACGCCTGCGGATGTGGTCGCCATCGAAAACGCGGGCTTTTATCGGGGCAAGTACTTTGTACTGATGGGGCATTTGTCGCCACTCGACGGCGTTGGGCCGGAGGAACTGGGTCTGGACCGGTTTTCAGAACGGCTGCGGCGCGGTGTGCGTGAAGTCATTCTCGCCACCAACCCAACCGTGGAAGGGGAGGCCACGGCGCACTATCTGGCCGCGCAGGCAGCGCAGATCGGCGTTCATGCCAGCCGGATTGCGCATGGGGTGCCGATGGGGGGTGAACTCACCTATGTCGACAGTGGCACCCTGTCGCATGCCTTCAGCGGTCGCCACCGGGTGGCGCAGACCGATCCGGGGTCTCATCCGGCCGATGAGTCTTTCTGAACGTTTGAGGACCGCAAGGAGCGAATCGCATGGCCGACTGTATTTTTTGTCGAATCGTCAAGGGTGAGCTACCTGCTCAGATCGTGTATGAGACCGAGTCGGTGATCGCATTTCGGGATCTGCATGCGCAGGCCCCGACCCATGTGCTGGTGATTCCGCGGCGCCACATTGCCACGCTCAACGACCTGATGCCCGAAGATGCGTCTCTGATGGGCGAGATGGTGCTCGCCGCCCAGGCGGTTGCTCACCAGGAAGGCATTGCCGACCAGGGCTATCGCACAATCATGAACTGCAATCTGGCCGGAGGGCAGACGGTATACCATATTCATCTGCATGTGCTGGGCGGGCGTCAGATGACTTGGCCGCCGGGCTGAACGGGCACATCGCTACGTATCTCGGATTGGCGCCCCGGTCCGGTCCCGCACTGAAGATGATGCGGGCTTCGCAGGCAGAATCGATGAAAGAACCGATCCTGGACGACATTATCAGCCGGTTGGCGAATTCGCTTCCGGCACCGGCGCCGGCGTGTCTGCATGAGTTCCCCGGTCCACTCAACCTGCCGCTGGATCTTCTCCCGGTACCGCTGGAGCGCCTGCGTGCGGCGTCGGTCCTGGTCCCGATCGTGCGCGATCCAGCCGGCTCACGAATCTTGCTCACCCAGCGGACCGCCCATCTGCGCCATCATGGCGGGCAGATCAGTTTCCCCGGTGGCGGCGCAGAGCCGGAGGATGTCGATGCCATCCAGACCGCCCTGCGTGAGAGCGCGGAGGAATTGGGGCTTCCATCGGATCAGGTACATGTGATCGGTTATCTCGATCCGCATGTGACGGTGAGCGGGTTTTGTATCACGCCCGTGGTGGGATTTGTCCCGCCGGATCTGTCGCTGCAGCCGGATCCGAATGAGGTTTCCGAGGTCTTCGAGGTGCCGCTCACCTTTCTCATGGACCCGGCAAATCATCAGCGACGCACGGTGCAGATCAAAGATCGCGAACTCACCTATCACACCATCGTCTATGGACCGTGGAATATCTGGGGGGCGACCGCTGCGATGATCATCAATCTTGCCGAGAAACTGGCCCTCGTTCCGCCAGAGGGCGCCTGATATGGAAGAGTTGCTACGCGTGATGGCTCAGCTGCGGGATCCGGAGACCGGATGTCCCTGGGACCGTGACCAGGATTTCCGCTCGCTGATTCCCTATCTGCTGGAGGAAAGCTATGAGGTTGTCGATGTATTGGACCGGGAGTTTCCGGATCCGGCTGCGCTGCGTGAGGAACTAGGGGATCTACTGTTTCAGGTGGTTTTTCATAGCCGTTTGGCCGAAGAGCGGGGCTGGTTCGATTTTTCGGCCGTTGCCGCCGGAATGGCCGATAAGCTTGTACGCCGGCATCCCCATGTGTTTGCGGATCCGAACCTGACGCATGACCCGGCACGTTGGGAGCGCATCAAGCAGGGCGAGCGGCAGGTATCGGGAAAGGGGGACGGGGCGCTTGTGGATGTGCCGGCCGCTCTGCCTGGACTGATGCGTGCGCAAAAACTGGGACGGCGCGCCGCCCGGGTGGGGTTTGACTGGGGCGCTGTCGCGGATATCGTGGCCAAGGTGCGCGAGGAAATGGATGAGGTCGAACAGGCGCTTGCGGCCCAAGAGTCAGCGGACCGGGTGGAAGAGGAGTTGGGAGACGTCCTGTTCTCGGTGGCGCAACTCAGCCGCTTTCTGGATCTCGATGCAGAAGCCGCCCTGCGCCGAGCCAATGCCAAGTTCATTCGTCGGTTTCAATGGGTCGAGCAGGCATTGGCCCGTGAGGGGCTTGCTCCCGATCCTGCTGTGCGGGCGCGCATGGAGGCGCTGTGGGATCAGGCCAAGCAGGTAGAACGCAATGATCGATTGCCATCTGAGTGAGGACCGAACATGAATAGTGGACTGTGGGCTCGGGCGTGGATGATTGGATTGGCGGCAACAGCCCTGACCGCACTGACAGCGTGCAATAGCTCGGTGGGCGACGGAAGTGCCCCGGCGGGCACACCGTCCATCGATTACGATCTGGTGACGCTCTCGGGCGAAGCCCGCCAGGAAATCACCAATGACTGGATGTCGGCGTTACTGGCGTTCGAGCTGCGTGATCCGGATCCGGCACGACTGGGCCGGGTGATGAACCGCAAAATCGAGCAGGCACTCGCTGGCGCGCGCGCCTATTCGCACGTGCGCTTTCAAAGCCGGAACTACCAAACCGTGCCGGAGGTCGATAAAGACGGAGCATTCATCGGTTGGCGCGCGCAAGCCCAGTTCTCGCTGGAAGGCGCTGATTTCGAGAAGAATGGCGCCTTGATCGGTGCCCTGCAGGCGGAGGGAATGGTGGTTCAGCGGGTTGATTTCACCGTTTCGCCCGATCGACGTCGGGAAGCCGAAGAGGCTTTGACGCAATCGGCGATCGCCGCGTTTCGCCATCGGGCCGAGGTGGTGCAACAGGCCTTGGATGCATCAGGCTTTCGCATTGTCGAGATGAATCTGGACGATATACGAAATGGGGGCGGTCAATTGGCGGAATCGCGGATGATGATGCTGAGCAAACAGTCCGCCGTGCCCCTGGCGAGCGAATCGGGCGTTACCGAACTGGTGGTGCGGGTCAATGGCCGGATCCAGCTGACCGCGGACTGAGTCTGTCTCCCGATCAGTTTTCCGCTGGGTCAACAAGCGTCGCCAATGGGATTGGATTATCCACAAGCGTTACTGGCCATAACCTGATCAATCGCCGAGTCACGGTGAGAGGAGTGTTCCCATGAAAATCGATATCGGGATCAAAGAAGCCGACCGCGCCCGAATTGCAGATGGATTGTCGCGGCTGCTGGCAGATACCTACACGCTCTATTTGAAGACGCATAACTTTCATTGGAACGTCACGGGTCCCATGTTTCAGACGCTGCATCTCATGTTCGAGACGCAGTACACCGAGCTGGCGCTTGCTGTCGATCAGATTGCCGAACGGATCCGTTCACTGGGTTTTCCGGCGCCGGGGACCTACAAAGCGTTCGCCGGGCTCGGGAGCATACCTGAAACCGATGGCGTTCCGGCGGCGCAGGACATGATCCGCCTGCTGGTCGAAGGCCAGGAAGCCGTCGTGCGTACCGCGCGAAGCCTATTCCCCGATGTGGAATCTGCCGGTGATGAAGCCACTGCCGATCTGCTGACCCAGCGCATCCAACTGCACGAGAAGACGGCGTGGATGTTGCGCAGTTTGCTCGAGGGCTGAGGGGGCGCCTTGATTCAGATGCGGTGCGGTCTCATGGTATCGCTTCGTATGGGCGAGGGGTTAGAGCGTGGTGATTGTACTGTCGGTCAACGCCGGTCTGGTCACCTCGCGCGAGAATCGCAGCGGTTCCGGAGCCATTCGGGGTACGTAATCGCACGGCCGTAATCGGTCATATCATCCCCTGTGGTCAGGCAGCGGCTCGCCCGGATGCGCGGCCACTGTCATCGCGCCATCCGCAGAGGGTCATGAAGCCGTCATCGATAAGGACGGATCATGACCTGTGGTGGGTGGGCCCTGCAGCGCGGTGGAGGAGATGGCCATGGTTGAACAGTCCCGGGGAGCTCCGAATCAGGGGCGGCGTCGTTTTCTGATCCAGGCATTGGCGGGGAGCGGGTTGGTAATGGCCGGCTCGCTCGCCAGCTGGCAACGTCTGGCTCAGGCCGTGCTGGCGCCAGGGGATGGTCTTTTGCGCCATCTCGGACCTTTGGGCGAGCCGGATGAGCTGGGGATTCGGCTACCGGCCGGACTCAATGCGCGATTGATCGCGCGGTCCGGCGAGCCGGTGGGCGCGAAGCTGGGCTACCGCTGGCATCTGTATCCTGATGGTGGCGCCACATTTCCAGCGCCGCGCGGGGGCTGGATCTATGTGTCCAATAGCGAAGTTCCGGCCGCTGGCGGCGTTGGGGCCATTCGATTTGATGCCCGTGGCGAGGTCATTCGCGCCTATTCCTTGCTCGAAGGAACGTCGCTGAACTGTGCAGGGGGCGCGACGCCGTGGGGCACCTGGCTGTCATGCGAGGAGTGGAGCGGGGGTGCCGTGTGGGAATGCGACCCGCGCCGTCGCCGCCTGCCGCGGCGTCGCCCGGCGCTGGGGATTTTCAAGCACGAAGCAGTGGCAGTGGACCCGGATCAGGGATACTTGTACCTGACGGAGGATGAGCCAGACGGGCGCCTCTATCGCTTTACCCCGAAGGCCTATCCGGACTTGGGCGATGGCTTGCTCGAGGTGGCGGAGGTTCAAGGCGATCCGCTGGTAGCGCCGGCAGCCGTGATGTGGCATCCGCTACCGGACCCGATGCCGGTGCTGGGTGGCTTGGGCCGAAAGACCCCGACGCGGCTGCAGGTTCCGCAGAGCACGGCGTTTCGTGGGGGTGAAGGGATCGGCTGGCATGCCGGACGGATCTACTTCACAACCAAGGGAGACGACACGGTCTGGTGCTATCAGCCCGGCGCGGCGGGCAGCGGCGTTCTGAGCGTGCTCTATCGGCGCGATCCGGCACGACCGGCCGACATTCTCTCGGGAGTCGACAATCTGACCGTGGCCGCCAGTGGTGAAGTCCTGGTGGCCGAGGATGGCGGCGACATGCAGGTGGTGGTGCTCGATGAGGCGGGCCGATTGACGCCTTTGCTACAGGTCGTCGGACAGGACCGGTCGGAGATTGCGGGGATCGCGTTTTCTCCCGATGGTCGCCGTCTGTATTTCAGCTCCCAACGCGGGCCCACCGGCAAGGGGCCATTTGGGCTGACTTACGAGATCAGCGTAGCTTGAGGCTGCAGCCGGGAACAGCACCCAGGTCCCAGAGATTTCAGGGCGCGCCATCGCTGCGCTATCGGGTCCTCTCGTGTGGGGCCCCGCTCATACTCGGTGGAGTTAAACACGACGGCTGTCGGACTTGATAGACTGCCTCCGGTGATTTGGGCAGTGGCCAAGGAGGGCCCTGGCATGACTGCGAGGCATCCACGTCAGGCATATTCCGGCACTGTTCGGCTGGCGTATTCGGTTTACGGCGAATCGGTATCGGCGGCGCCGCTGCTGATGATCATGGGTTTGTCGGGCGTGAAGGAAGACTGGCATGACCTGCCGCAGTGGTTGGCCCGGGATCGTCCAGTCGCGGTTTTTGACAATCGCGGCATGGGTGACAGCGATGTTCCCGAGGGACCTTATTCCATTGAACAGCTCGCCGACGATGCCCTGTCCCTCATGGATGCCCTGAACTGGGATCATGCCCATGTCATGGGTATCAGCATGGGCGGTATGATCGCTCTGGCGCTATCGCTTGCCGCGCCGGAGCGGGTGGGCCGGCTGGTGTTGGGCTGCACGTCCGATTGCGGCCGGTTGAATCCCGCGCCGGACCGCGAGGCCATGAGTGCCATGATGCCGACGGCCGGGACCAGCCCGCGCGACGCCTTGGCCAAGGCGTTGGCCATCAACTACACGCCCGATTGGATTGAACGGAATCCGGTGCATTTCCAGAGCCTGGTCGATCGGGCCGGGCAGTATCGACGTCGAGCCCGCGGCATCCTGGGGCAGATCAGTGCCATCAGCCGTTTCGACATGGCGGATCAAGTCCGGCAACTGACATCGCCGTCGCTGGTGATTCACGGTGACAAGGATCGGCTCATTCCAATGGCGAACGGGCAACGTCTGGCAACCCGGCTTCCCAATGCGCGCTTTGAGATGCTGATGGATTGCGGCCATCTGTTCTGGCATATGGATGACGGACGGTCGGCCGATTTGATTCGGGAATTTTTGGCATCGCCAGGCTGACCCGTGGGCCGCATCGCGCAGGCAATGATGCTAAGCTAATCGATCATCGGCATTGGCTGAAGCCCGCGCCCGGGCAGACCGTTATCGGCGGCGCTGGACGGCAGTTACGGGTGGTAAGGAGTAAGGCGTTCATGATCAAGGTCCTTGTGGTGGATGATCATCAACTCATCCGCAGCGGGATTCGCCGCTTGTTGGAAGCCTCCGGCGACATTCAGGTTGTGGGTGAGGCTGAAAGTGGCGAGCAGGCCTTGGCCCGGGTGGGCGACTTGCAGCCCGATGTGGTGTTGATGGATATCCACATGCCGGGGATCGGCGGGTTGGAAGCGACACGCAAGCTTGTTCACCATCATCCCGACGTCAAGGTCATCAGTCTCTCCGTTCAGCGCCAGGATCCATATCCGGAGCAGTTGCTTGCGGCGGGAGCGAGCGGCTACCTGACCAAGGATTGCGGCGCGGACGAGTTCATCCAGGCCATTTACAAGGTGCACGGCGGCGAGCGCTATCTGGATGCCGAGCTGGCCAAAGGGATGGCGTTGTCGCGGCTGCCGCGGGGAAAAGCCGGCGGCGGGATTGCCGATCTGTCGCAGCGCGAGATGCAGGTGATGCTGATGGTGGTGCAGGGACACTCGATTCAGGACATCTCGGACAAGCTTTTCATCAGTCCCAAGACCGTCAACACCTACCGCTACCGTCTGTTTGAGAAATTGGCGGTCAACAATGACGTCGAACTGACTCGGCTCGCCATGCGTCATGGACTCATCGACCTCAATACCGGCTGAAGGGCGTCAACGTCTTCGTTTGCTCGGGTTGTTCTGGATCCTGTAAGCCTCGAGTCGTCACATTCGCCCTCCAGTGCCTCACTTGCCACTTTCGGCTGGGGGTATCCCACCGGGTACCATGCTTTGAAATCCGCCTCGCACGTGAATCAGTCGTCAAGTCCTCCGCAAATCGCTTCAGCGACCATGTTTGATCCCGCCTGCCGCCGTTGTCCTCGCCTGAGCACCTATCGGGATGAAAACGGTAGGGCCTATCCCCACTATTACAACGCGCCGGTCCCGGCTTTTGGATCGAGTCATGCGTATCTTCTGATCGTCGGATTGGCGCCCGGCTTGCATGGTGCCAACGCCACGGGGCGGCCATTTACCGGTGATTACGCCGGAGAGTTGCTGTATCGGACGCTTCACGAGTTCGGTTTCAGCGCGGCGTCCGAATCCCGTCACGCCGGCGACGGTCTGCGCTTGCGGGACTGTCGCATTACCAATGCCGTGCGCTGCGTGCCGCCGCAGAACCGCCCTGCGCCCGAGGAGGTCAGGAAGTGTCTGGGTTATTTGAAGTTCGATCTGGATCAGCATCCCGCCGATGGTGTCGTCCTTGCTTTGGGGCGCGTGGCGCATGAGACGGTACTGCGAGCGCTGGGTCTGCGGCCACTGCGTTACCCGTTCGGCCATGGTGCGCGGCATGACTTGCCCGATGGCCGAATCCTGCTGAGCTCGTATCATTGCAGTCGATACAACACATCTACACGTCGACTGACCCCGGAGATGTTTCGTGCCGTGATGGCCGAAGCACGGAAACTGGTGGGGCCGCATGCCTGACTTGCCCGTGAGGCACTTCGATTTTCGCGGATTCGTGCGCGCCCTGCCGGACCGTCCGGGGGTGTATTGCATGCGCGGGGAATCAGGCGCGGTGCTTTATGTTGGCAAGGCCAAGCGCTTGAAAGCGCGCGTGGGGAGCTATTTTCGCCGCACCGGACAGAGTGCCAAGACCCGCGCGATGATGAAGCACGTGGCTGATATCCAGGTGACTATGACGCGGACGGAGGCCGAGGCGCTGCTGCTGGAGAGCAATCTCATCAAGGCGCACCGGCCACGCTACAACGTGGTGCTGCGCGACGACAAGAGCTATCCGTATGTGCATCTGACAGGCAATCATGCTTTTGCACGTATCCGGTTTTACCGAGGAGCTTATCGGCGCGACGGCCGTCTGTTCGGTCCTTATCCCAACGCGGGTGCCGTGCGCGCCGCCCTGAAGGAATTGCAACGCTTGTTCCGGCTGCGGGTTTGCGAAGACACCGATTTCGCCCATCGGGAACGCCCCTGCTTGCAGCATCAGATGGGGCGCTGTTCGGCGCCCTGTGTGGGGCTCATTACTGAAGCGGAGTACGCCCAGGATGTTCGAGACGCCGTGCGCTTTCTGGCCGGTCAGGGGCAGGAGGTCATCGACGATCTGGCGGGGCGCATGGAGGCAGCTGCGGCGCGGCTCGAGTTCGAGCGCGCGGCGGTCTATCGCGATCGCATTGCCCGTTTGCAGCAGGTGGCGGTTCGTCAGGATGTGACGACCCAAAGCGGTGATGCCGACATCATCGCGGTGGCGATGGATGGGGGCACGACCGTGGTTTCGCTGGGCCTCGTCCGCGGTGGACAGCATCTGGGGTACCAGGTGTTTATACCCCAGGTGCCTGCAGATACCTCGCCCGCCGAGTTGCGTGCCGCCTTCCTGAGTCAACATTACGAGCATGTGCCACCGCCACCGGAAATTCTCCTTGACGGCGAGATCGACGATGCCGAATTGATCATCGAGGCGCTTTCAATTCAGGCCGGGCATGCCGTGATGGTGCGTCAACCGCAGCGCGGACAGCGCCAGCGGTGGATTGAATCGGCATCGGCCAATGCGACGCAAGCTTTGCGGCTCCAGCAGACCAGTCGCGCCAATTTGGAAGCACGGTTCGGCGATTTGGCGGTGGCGTTGGGATGGTCTGAGGTGCCGCGACGACTGGAGTGTTTCGATGTCAGTCATACGCAGGGCGAGGCAACCGTCGCCAGTTGTGTGGTGTTCGATGCCGAAGGTCCGGTCAAGAGCGCCTATCGGCGGTTCAATATCACCTCGGTCGGGGGTGGAGATGACTACGGTGCATTGCGCGAAGCCATCTATCGGCGCTACGAGCGTTTGATTCGGGAAGAGGCTGCGCTGCCCGATATCGTCTTCATCGACGGCGGGCGCGGGCAGCTGGGAGTGGCCGAGGCCGTGGTTGCCGAACTCGGTATCCCGGAAATTGGACTGGTGGGGGTCGCCAAAGGGCCTGCGCGCAAAGCGGGAGAAGAACAACTGTTCCTGTCGAGTGCGTCGGCGCCTCTGCGCCTGGCGCCACACCGGCCCGCTCTGCATCTCATCCAGCAGATCCGTGACGAGGCGCATCGTTTTGCTATCACGGGCCATCGCCAACGCCGGGCCAAGGCGCGTACCCGTTCGGTCCTCGAGGACATTCCAGGTCTGGGCCCCAAACGACGGCAGCAGCTGCTGCGTCAGTTCGGTGGACTGAAGCAGATCATGCATGCGGGTGTGGCGGAGTTGTCCCAGGTCCCTGGAATCAGTGATAGTCTGGCGCGGAGGATTCACGCCGATCTGCATCCGGAACTGGAATGAACTGCTCATGCATCTGAATTTTCCCATCTGGTTGACCGCATCCCGCATTTTGCTGATCCCACTGTTCGTGCTCGTGTTTTACCTGCCGTGGTCGGGTGCAGGCATTCTTGCAGCGTCGATTTTCGTGGTGGCGGCCATTACCGACTGGCTGGATGGTTATCTCGCACGGCGTTGGAACCAGACCTCAGCATTCGGTGCGTTTCTGGATCCAGTGGCCGACAAGCTGATTGTGGCGGTCGCGTTGATTCTGGTGTTGCAGCGCGATGCCCGGGTGCTCATCGCCCTTCCGGTCGTGATCATCATCAGTCGGGAAATCACGGTTTCGGCGCTGCGGGAATGGATGGCCGAGATCGGGCAACGGACCAAGGTGGCTGTCTCCTGGATCGGCAAGCTCAAGACCAGTGTGCAGATGGGGGCTTTGGTAGTGCTGATTGGCTTCGAGCCCGGGCATGTCCTGTACACTGTGGGGATGGTCGGCTTGTATGCAGCAGCCTTGTTGACCCTCTGGTCAATGATGGCCTATCTGCGAGCGGCCTGGCCGAGCCTCAGCGCGCATTCGTGAGGCGCGCGATTTTCAAGAACCGACACCGGACTGCCCATATCCCTATGCCCAAACGCCGAAAAAGCAGTGCCGCGTGGCTGCGCGAGCACTTTTCCGATCCCTATGTTCAGCGCGCCAAGGCCGAGGGCTGGCGCTCCCGTGCGGTCTACAAGCTCGAAGAGATTGACGAACGTGACCGGCTGCTGCGCCCCGGGCTTCACCTTGTCGATCTGGGTGCCGCTCCCGGCGGTTGGTCACAGTACGCCGCACGCAAAGTCGGTCCAGAGGGGCGGGTGGTGGCCTTCGATCTGCTGCCGATAACCCCATTGCCGGGCGTGGTCTGTTTACAGGGGGATTTTCGCGAACGCGAGGCCCTGGATGCGGTGACGGATGCGCTGGATGGGCGCGCCGTCGATCTGGTGCTCAGTGACATGGCGCCGAATACCAGCGGCGTCGAGGCCGTTGATCAGATTCGTTCGCTGGCCCTGGCGGAGGCGGCAGAAGCATTCGCGATCCATGCGCTTCGCCCCGGTGGAGATTTTCTGGTGAAGTTATTTCAGGGTCCGGGGTTCGACGATTTCGTTCGTCGCATGCGGGGCCATTTCGGAAAGGTCGTGGTCCGCAAGCCCAAGGCTTCCCGGGAACGTAGCCCCGAAGTTTATTTGCTGGCCCGGAACTATGCTCTATAGTAGGGTCTAATCAAAAGAGTTGATCCGGCTTGGTCAGTTTGACCGGTATTTCCTGCAGGCACCTTAACGAGGGCCGACACATTGAACGATATGGCAAAGAACTTGATTTTATGGGTCGTGATCGCGGCCGTCCTGATGTCCGTTTTCAACGGTTTCGGAACACGAGCGCCCAGCGCCCAAAAACTTCCGTATTCGGACTTTCTAATTCAGGTCCAGGATGGCGCCGTCGCTCGGGTTGAGATCGATGGGCGCAAGATCGTGGGGCAGCTCTCCAGCGGAGAGCGTTTCACGACCTACAATCCTGAAACCAGCAATACCGAACTGGTCTCTGACCTGCTGAATCAGAATGTCACCGTTATCGGCAAGGAACCTGAGCAGCAGTCGCTACTGATGCAGATCTTCATTTCTTGGTTCCCCTTCCTGCTCTTGATTGGCGTATGGATCTTCTTCATGCGGCAGATGCAGGGCGGCGGTGCGGGCCGTGGCGCCATGAGCTTCGGTAAGAGCAAGGCGCGCATGCTTCAGGAAGATCAGGTCAAGGTGACCTTCGGCGATGTGGCCGGTTGCGATGAGGCCAAGGAAGATGTGGTCGAACTCGTCGAGTTCCTGCGCGACCCGTCGAAGTTTCAGCGCTTGGGCGGCAAGATCCCGCGCGGCGTGCTGATGGTCGGCCCCCCGGGAACCGGCAAGACCTTGCTTGCTCGGGCGATCGCTGGTGAAGCCAAGGTGCCTTTCTTCACGATTTCGGGTTCGGATTTCGTGGAAATGTTTGTCGGTGTGGGCGCCAGCCGCGTTCGTGACATGTTCGAGCAGGCCAAGAAACATGCACCGTGCATCATCTTCATCGACGAAATCGATGCTGTGGGTCGACATCGCGGTGCCGGTCTTGGCGGTGGCCATGATGAGCGCGAGCAGACTCTGAACCAGCTGCTGGTGGAAATGGATGGATTCGAAGGGAACGAGGGCGTCATCGTCATCGCGGCCACGAACCGTCCGGATGTGCTCGACAAGGCATTGCTCCGGCCGGGGCGGTTCGACCGTCAGGTGACGGTGGGATTGCCGGATGTGCGGGGCCGCGAGCAGATCCTCAAGGTTCACATGCGCAAGGTGCCGGTGGGCGAAGATGTCGACGCTGCCTTGATTGCGCGGGGGACACCCGGATTTTCCGGCGCCGAGTTGGCCAACCTGATCAATGAGGCCGCCTTGATCGCTGCGCGGTTGAGTCGCCGCGTGGTGACCATGGATCTGTTCGAACGCGCCAAGGACAAGATCATGATGGGCGCCGAGCGGCGCTCAATGGTGATGAGCGAGGACGAAAAGCGGTTGACGGCCTACCACGAGGCTGGTCATGCAATCGTCGGGCTGAATGTCCCTGATCATGATCCGGTCTACAAGATCAGTATCATGCCGCGTGGGCGTGCCTTGGGCGTGACGATGTTCCTGCCCGAGGATGATCGGTACAGCTACAGTAAGCGCCGGCTGGAAAGTCAGTTGGCCAGTCTGTTCGGTGGACGTGTGGCAGAAGAACTGATTTTCGGTTTCGATGCTGTCACGACCGGCGCGTCGAACGACATTGAGCGGGCGACGGAAATCGCACGCAACATGGTCACCCGATGGGGATTGTCGACGCGGCTCGGACCACTCGCCTATGGCGACGATGAGGCGGCCGGTTACATGGGTGGTGGCTACGGTGGCCGCAGTGGTTCTCAAGCCATGTCGGACGATACGGCCCATGCCATCGATGAGGAGGTACGCAGTATTGTCAATCGAAACTACGATCAGGCGCGCAGCATTCTCCAGGCTTCAATGGATAAGCTGCATGTGATGGCCGACGCCCTGATGAAATATGAAACCATCGATCGCGAACAGATTGATGCGATCATGGCCGGGCATGAGCCGCCGCCCCCCAAGGGCTGGGACGAGAAGCGCGATGATGATTCGGATTCGTCCTCCGGGAAAACGGCTGCGACTGATTCGAAGCCTAACGTTTCAGGAACCGGCGGTTCTCCAGAGTTGCCCGGACCGATTGCCTGATTGCTCCCTGTCGACGTTGCTTCCTGCGGAGCCGATGCCCAGTTACTGGGGCATCGGCTCTTTATCGTTAAGCGTTTCGTTTAGTGAATGGTTCGCGCGCATTTCCGTCTGGGATGTGCAGCCACACGGACCTTATCGGTCGCGCCGAGTGTGATCTGACCGTTGCTCGTTGCCGGTATTTGCAACGGGACAAAACAACGACAACCGCGAATGAATCCAATGGATAAGGAAGGACCCGTGCGCTTTGAATGTCTGCCCGGTCGTTGCCAGGTGATGGGAATATTGAATGTGACGCCGGATTCGTTTTCCGACGGCGGCCAATTCGATCGGCCCGAACCGGCCATCGAGCAGGGATTGCAGATGATCGAAGCCGGCGCGGATGTCATCGATGTCGGCGGTGAATCGACGCGCCCGGGCGCGCGCCCAATTTCGGCGGCTGAAGAAATTGATCGGGTCATACCGGTCATTGAATGCCTGGCACGGCGCGCGAACAGGCCGATCTCGATTGATACTAGTAAACCCGAGGTCATGCGCGCTGCCGTCGCGGCCGGCGCTTCGCTCATCAACGACGTGCGTGCTCTGCGGGCCCCTGGGGCACTGGAGGTTGCTGCCGAGCTGCAGGTGGCCGTTTGTCTGATGCATATGCAGGGTGATCCCGAAACAATGCAGGACGACCCTCGCTACGGGCCGGATATTGTCCTCAATGTCACGGATTTTCTGGCTGGCCGAATTGCGGCCTGCGAGCAGGCGGGCTTGAACAGAGAGTTGTTGATCATCGATCCGGGGTTCGGTTTTGGCAAGCATTTGGCGCATAATCTGGCCCTTTTGGCCGAACTCGATCGGCTCCGGGTGCTGGACTGTCCCATTTTGGTGGGGGTTTCCCGAAAGTCCATGCTGGGTCAGATTCTTGGGGGGCGGCCAGCGTCGGGGCGGCAGGCAGCCAGTGTGGCGGCGGCGCTTTGGGCCGCTTCATACGGCGCGGCCATCGTGCGGGTGCATGATGTGGCGCCCACGGTGGATGCACTACGGGTTTGGGGGGCGATCGGTGCGGTTCGGCTGCGGGCTGCTGGGAATGAGGCCAGATGATGAGGAAGGGCAAGATGGGGAAACGCCGGTACTTCGGAACCGATGGCATTCGCGGCTGCGTGGGCGAGTCCCCTATGACGCCGGATTTCATCCTTAAATTGGGGATGGCGGCCGGAAAAGTGCTTGATCGGGAAGGCCGGGGTTGTGTATTGATTGGTAAGGATACCCGTATTTCAGGCTACATGTTCGAATCGGCCTTGGAAGCGGGATTTTCTGCGGCTGGAGTTGGCGTTCGGCTGCTGGGGCCGATGCCCACACCCGCCGTCGCGTACCTGACCAAGACATTCGGGGCCAGCGCTGGCGTCGTGATCAGCGCATCCCATAACCCGTTTGGCGACAATGGCATCAAGTTCTTTTCGCCAAGCGGAGACAAGCTGTCGGATGAGGCCGAGCTCGAAATCGAGCAGGCATTGGCGGGTGCGCTGCCCATGGTGGACTCGGCGCGGCTCGGAAAAGTTTCACGAATTACCGACGCTGCCGGACGGTATATCGAGTTTTGCAAATCCACGCTGAGCCCAGGGATCAGTCTCAAGGGGATGCGTATCGCCGTGGATTGCGCCCACGGCGCGACCTACCACATTGCGCCCAATGTGTTTTCGGAGCTGGGCGCTGCAGTCATCCCCTTGGGTGTTCATCCCAACGGCCTCAATATCAACGACGGCTGTGGCAGTATGCATCCCGAGGCGTTGCAGCGCTTGGTGCGTGATTCGGGTGCCGATGTCGGTTTGGCGCTCGATGGCGATGGTGATCGGGTCGTAATGGTTGATGCCGGCGGAGCGGTGATCGACGGCGATCAGATCCTCTACGTCCTGGCGCGGGAGTTCCAGCGAATCGGCCGTTTGCGAGGTCCAGTCGTGGGTACGCAGATGAGCAACTTGGGTCTGGAGCATGCGCTGAAGGCACGGGGGATCGAATTCAAGCGCGCCGCAGTCGGCGACCGCCATGTCATGGATCTGCTGCGCAGTGAACACGGCATGCTCGGTGGAGAGCCCTCGGGGCATCTGATTTGCCTCGACCGGACGACAACTGGGGACGGTATCGTCGCTGCGCTCCAGATGTTGGGCGTGATGGTCGCCGGCGGCCGGAGTTTGGCGGAATTGGTGGCGCCGATGCCACGCTACCCTCAGGAGCTGATCAATGTGGCGGTTTCCGATGCCCGGATGGTGGCGCGGCATCCGCTGCTTGTGCAGGCCGTCGAGGATGCGGCCGCGGCTCTGGGGCGTGAGGGCCGGATCGTTCTTCGTCCGTCCGGAACCGAGCCTGTGCTGCGGGTGATGGTGGAAGGGCGTGATGCAGCGCTTGTGCGATTGCATGTACAGCGCTTGGTCGATATTGCAGAGCAGTGCGGCATATCCGAGCGTCAGGCCTCGGCAGTGTCAGGAACGTGAATGGATTGGATTTTCCTGGAGTAGATCATGCGTCGAAAGATGGTTGCGGGGAACTGGAAGATGTATGGGCGTCGGGCGAGCGCCCGAATTCTGGCGCGCGAGATTGAGGACGGGTTGCCCGCCGTTTTGCCAATCGATGTGCTGGTGTGTCCGCCAGCTATCTACCTAGAAGCGATCAAGGGCGTGCTCGGCGAGTCCGCGCGCGTGATGCTGGGCGCGCAGGACCTGTGCGCTCAAGGCGAAGATGGCGCAAGAACCGGCGAGATCAGTGGTGCAATGCTGCTGGATACCGGCGTGTCGCACGTCCTGGTTGGACATTCCGAGCGACGTCAGCTGTTGGGTGAAACCAATGAAAGCGTCGGCGCCAAGCTCGTTGCTGCGCTGGATGCCGGCCTGATCCCGATTCTTTGTGTGGGCGAAACCTTGGCCGAACGCGAGGGCTTGAGAACCGAAGCGGTGGTCGTGACCCAGCTGCAGGCCGTGGTCAATGTGGCTGGAAACGACGCATTCGCGCGGTGCATCGTTGCCTATGAGCCGGTCTGGGCGATTGGAACCGGACGTAACGCCACGCCGGATCAGGCTCAGGCTGTTCATGGCTTTATTCGTTCGTGGGTGGCTGAGCAGACTGACCAGGAGATTGCCGATGACCTGCGCATCCTTTACGGCGGCAGTGTCAAGCCCGATAATGCGGCGGCTCTGTTCGCCATGCCCGACGTGGATGGTGGCTTGGTCGGCGGCGCCTCGCTCAAGGCGTCGGATTTCATTGCGATCTGCCGGATGGCCGGCGAGACCGCACGCGCTGGAACGTAATTACCATGCAGACGGCTTTACTCATTCTTCACTTGGCTTTGGCGATCGCCATCATCGTGCTTGCCCTGTTGCAGCACGGCAAAGGTGCCGACGCGGGCGCCGCATTCGGTGCGGGCGCCTCGAATACCATGTTCGGTGCCCGAGGTTCCGCCAATTTTCTGAGCCGCTCCACGGCCGTGGTGGCCACGTTGTTTTTCATTACCAGCCTGGGTCTGGGCTATTTCTTTGCTCGGCCGGAAGCGCCTGACAGTGTCATGAACCGCGTTGCGCCGCCAGCCAAGGTGTTGCAGCCTGAGGTTACCGATCTGCCTCCCGGGGCGGTGGGTGCCGAGTCGGGCGGAGACACTCAGGCATCTGATCTGCCCGCGCCTGAAGAGGCTGGGAAATAGCTTCGGGCGGGTATACAATGGGCGCCCGCTTGGGTGCCCTGGGCTCTTGGCAAGGGTGCTCATCCGTAAATACGTTAGCCGATGTGGTGGAATTGGTAGACACGCCATCTTGAGGGGGTGGTGACGCAAGTCGTGTCGGTTCGAGTCCGACCATCGGCACCAGAAATCCAGGACTGTCCTGTTTGGCGCGCCCGAACGGGATTCGCTGCACCGAAAGGAGGCGGGTTTATCGTGCTGGAAAATTATTTTCCCATTCTGATCTTCTTCGCATTGGCCGCTGTCATCGGAATCGTTCCGTTGGCCGCCGGGTTCGTTCTCGGGCCGCGACGGCCGGATGCGGAGAAGCTGTCGGCTTACGAATGCGGTTTCGAGGCCTTTGAGGATGCGCGCGTCAAGTTCGACGTTCGCTACTACCTCGTCGCGATTCTGTTCATCGTCTTCGATCTTGAGGTTGCCTTCTTGTTTCCCTGGGCCATTGCCTTGCGGGAGATCGGGGGAGCGGGTCTCATCGCAATGGCCATCTTTCTGGGCATCCTGGTCGTCGGATTCATCTACGAATGGAAAAAGGGGGCGCTGGAATGGGAGTAGAGGGCGTTCTCGAAAAAGGGTTCGTGACGACAACCGCCGACAAACTGATCAACTGGGCGCGAACGGGATCTTTGTGGCCGATGACGTTCGGATTGGCCTGTTGTGCGGTGGAAATGATGCATGTGGGCGCCGCGCGCTATGATCTGGACCGCTTCGGCGTCATGTTTCGTCCAAGCCCCCGGCAGTCCGATGTCATGATCGTTGCCGGCACCCTGTGCAACAAGATGGCCCCGGCATTGCGCAAGGTCTATGACCAGATGACTGAGCCGCGCTGGGTCATCTCGATGGGGTCCTGCGCCAATGGGGGCGGGTATTACCATTATTCCTATTCCGTCGTGCGCGGGTGCGATCGCGTGGTGCCCGTTGATATCTATGTGCCCGGGTGTCCACCGACGGCTGAGGCACTGCTCTATGGCATCATCCAGCTGCAGAACAAGATTCGTCGCACCAATACCATTGCCCGCTAGGAGGGTTGATGTCTCAGTCCATGGCTGATCTGGCTGCCGCGCTGCGCAATGTCCATCCGGATGGTGGGGTGTATCACGATGCGCGAACCGGCGAGGTAACCCTGGAAGTTTCACCCGACCGGATCCACGAGGTCGCTGAAAGTCTCAAGACTGACGCGGCATTCGATTTTGCCCAGCTGACCGATGTGTGCGGGGTGGATTATCTGGCTTATGGGGATGCGGAGTGGATGACGCGAGAGGCGACCTCGCGCGGCTACAGCCGCGGCGTGAAACGCTACGAGGGTGCCCATGATCCGGATCAGGAATCTCCGCGCCGTTTTGCAGTCGTCTATCACCTTCTTTCGCTCAGCCGCAATCAGCGTCTGCGGTTGCGGGTCTGGCTGGCAGATACCCAGTTCCCCGTGATTGATTCGGTTGAGGATATCTGGCCGGCCGCGAATTGGTTCGAACGCGAGGCGTTCGATCTCTATGGCATCCATTTTTCCGGACATCCCGACCTTCGGCGCATACTGACTGATTATGGTTTCGTCGGACATCCGTTCCGCAAGGATTTCCCGCTGTCGGGTAATGTCGAGTTGCGCTATGACCCGGGCAAGGGGCGTGTGGTCTATGAGCCCGTCCAGATCATACCGAGGGTTCTGGTACCCAAAGTGATTCGTCCTGCCGCCGCAAGCATGGCAGCTGCCGAAGGGAAGAGTGCCGATGCCTGAGATTCAGAATTACACGCTCAATTTCGGTCCCCAGCATCCAGCGGCACATGGGGTGCTGCGCCTCATTCTGGAAATGGATGGCGAGGTGATCCAGCGGGCTGACCCGCATGTCGGCCTGCTGCATCGAGCGACGGAGAAACTCGCCGAGAGCAAACCGTATAACCAGAGTATCGGCTACATGGACCGGCTCGACTATGTGTCCATGATGTGCAACGAACATGGTTATGTGCTGGCCATCGAGAAACTACTGGGGATTACGCCGCCGCTGCGCGCCCAGTACATCCGCGTGATGTTCGACGAAATCACCCGGATTCTGAATCATCTGCTTTGGCTCGGTTCGCATGGTCTCGATATCGGGGCTATGACGGTCTTTCTCTACTGCTTCCGCGAGCGCGAGGCGCTGATGGATTGCTATGAGGCCGTTTCCGGGGCCCGCATGCATGCGACCTATTACCGACCCGGCGGCGTCGCGCGCGATTTGCCTGACCGAATGCCGCAGTATCAGCCAAGCCCGGTACGTGGTAAGGCGTCGCTTGATGCGCTCAATAAGGACCGTCAGGGTTCGTTGCTGGATTACATCGAAAGCTTTACGGATCGATTTCCATCCTGTGTCGATGAGTATGAGACGCTGTTGACCCACAATCGCATCTGGAAACAGCGAACGGTAGGGATTGGGGTGGTCTCACCCGAGCGCGCCATCGCGCTGGGATTCACGGGCCCCATGCTGCGCGGCTCCGGAGTCGCTTGGGACTTGCGCAAGAAGCAGCCCTATGAGGTCTATGGTCAGATGGACTTCGACATCCCTGTGGGTGTGGAAGGCGATTGCTATGACCGCTACTTGGTGCGCGTCCAGGAAATGCGTCAGTCCAACCGGATCATCCGGCAGTGCATCGACTGGCTGCGCCGGAATCCTGGGCCGGTGATGCTGGAGAACCACAAGATCACGCCGCCGAGCCGAACCGAAATGAAAGAGGACATGGAGTCCCTGATTCATCATTTCAAGCTGTTTACCGAGGGCTATTGCATCCCGGCGGGAGAGGCCTACGCTGCCGTGGAAGCCCCGAAAGGCGAGTTCGGCTGCTATCTGGTTTCCGATGGCGCCAACAAACCCTATCGGCTCAAGATTCGTGCGCCAGGCTTTCCACACTTGGCGGCCATGGATGAGATGGTCAAGGGGCATATGCTGGCGGATGTCGTGGCGGTGATCAGTACCATGGATATCGTGTTTGGGGAGATCGACCGGTGACAGGAGAGCAGACCCAGCATCCCGCAGGGCGGTTGTCTGCCCATGTGCGCGAGGAAATCGATCATTGGCTCACTCAATACCCTCAAAATCGCAAGCAGTCAGTGGTCTTGTATGCGCTGCATGCGGTTCAGCATGAGAACCAGGGTTATCTCACCCCCGAATTGATGGATGCGGTGGCCGAGTATCTCGAGTTGCCGGCCATCGCAGTCTACGAAGTGGCTACCTTCTATTCCATGTTCGAGACGCAGCCCGTGGGGCGGCACAGCGTGTCGGTCTGCACCAACATTAGCTGCATGCTGCGTGGCGGTGAGGAGATCCTGGCCCATCTGGAAGCCAAGCTCGGCATCAAGGTGGGGCAGAGCACGCCGGATGGGCGGATTTTTCTCAAGCCCGAAGAAGAGTGCCTGGCCGCTTGTTGCGGGGCGCCAATGATGATGGTCGATCACGTGTACCACGAGAACCTGACGCCCGATCAGGTTGATCGCATCATCGACACGCTGGAGTAACGCAATGGAACTCAACGCGGTCTGTTATGTGACCCGACAATTCGATGAGCCCTGGACGTGGGATAACTATCTCCAGGTCGGCGGCTATGCGTCCTGGCGACGGATTCTCGCCGAGCGGATCTCGCCAGAGACAGTGATCGAACAGCTCAAGGCCTCCGGGTTGCGCGGGCGTGGCGGTGCGGGTTTTCCAACCGGTCTGAAGTGGAGCTTCATGCCGCGCAATGTGGACGGACAAAAGTATGTCGTCTGCAATTCGGACGAGAGTGAGCCCGGAACCTGCAAGGATCGAGACATTCTGCGTTTCAACCCACATGCGGTGATCGAAGGGATGGCGATTGCCGGGTATGCGATGGGCGCAACCGTCGGATACAACTACCTGCGCGGCGAATTTATGGATGAGCCGTTCACGCGGTTCCGAACCGCCCTGAAGGAAGCCTACGAACAGGGATTGCTGGGGCGCGATATCCAGGGCAGCGGGGTGGATTTCGATCTCTATGCACATCTGGGCGCTGGCGCCTACATCTGTGGCGAGGAAACCGCCCTTCTGGAATCGTTGGAAGGGAAAAAAGGCCAGCCGCGGTTCAAGCCGCCGTTCCCTGCCAACTATGGCCTCTATGGTCGCCCGACCACCATCAATAACACGGAGACCTACGCGTCAGTGCCCGTGATCATGCGGCGCGGTCCGGACTGGTTTGCCGGTTTGGGGGTGGAAAAGGCCGGCGGCACCAAGATCTTCTCCGTTTCCGGTCATGTCAATCAGCCGGGTAATTTCGAGGTTCCCTTGGGAACACCGTTTGCCACACTGCTGGAAATGGCCGGCGGGGTGCGTCATGGCCGAAAGCTGAAGGCGGTGATTCCCGGGGGCTCGTCCGTGCCGGTCGTGCGCGGCGAGGTCATGATGGACGTCAACATGGATTACGACTCGGTCATGAAGGCCGGTTCGCTCCTGGGGTCTGGTGCGATCATCGTGATGGACGAGAGTGCCTGCATGGTGAAGGTGCTCGAGCGCGTGTCGCGGTTCTACTTCTCCGAGTCCTGTGGTCAGTGCACACCGTGTCGCGAAGGAACCGGCTGGCTCCATCGTGTGGTGCGGCGAATCGAGCATGGTCTGGGACGTCCTGAGGATCTGGATCTGCTGGATCGGGTGGCAGCACGCATCGAAGGGCGTACCATTTGCGCGCTGGGTGATGCGGCGGCGATGCCGGTGCGCAGCTTCGTCAAGCAGTTCCGAGATGAGTTTCAATACCACGTGGACCACAAGCGCTGCCTGGTGGGCGCGCCGGTAAATGCGGCCGCGGTCGCCTGATGGCCGCCGGTGACATGTGAAGGATCGAATAGGCGCGATATGAGCACTGATGAGGTCACAATCGAGGTCGACGGCGTTGCCATCACGGGACGCAAGGGACAGATGCTGATCGAACTGACCGATCAGGCCGGTATCTATATCCCGCGATTTTGCTATCACAAGAAACTTTCCATCGCGGCCAACTGCCGGATGTGTCTGGTGGAAATGGAGCGGGCACCAAAGCCAGTGCCGGCCTGTGCGACACCCGTGGCCGACGGAATGAAAATATCCACGCGGTCACCCAAGGCGCTCGATGCGCAGCAGGGCACGATGGAGTTCCTGCTCATCAACCACCCGCTGGATTGCCCGATCTGCGACCAGGGCGGCGAGTGTGAACTTCAGGATCTCGCTCTCGGTTTCGGTCAGGACGCATCGCGCTACGACGAACGTAAGCGCATCATTCCGGACCCCGATCTCGGATCGCTCGTGGCTACCGACATGACACGCTGCATTCACTGCACCCGCTGTGTCCGTTTCGGCGAAGAGATCGCTGGTGTACGTGAACTGGGTGCTACCGGTCGCGGTGAGTTCATGTCCATCGGAACCTATGTCGAGCACGCCTTGACGTCGGAAGTGGCCGGGAATGTGATCGATCTGTGCCCAGTGGGAGCGCTGACCGCCAAACCGTCACGCTACACGGCCCGTCCGTGGGAACTGACCGAGCGGCCTACGCTGGCCCCGCATGATGGTTGGGGGACTCATCTTGCCGCCCATGTGCGTGGTGGGCAGGTCATGCGCATGGTTCCTCGCGAGGCCGAAGCATTCAACGAGACCTGGATCGCCGACCGGGATCGCTTCAGCTACACTGCGATCTGCTCGCCGGACCGTCTGCTTGCGCCCATGGTTCGAGAGGATGGACATTGGCGAACGGTTGATTGGTCGACGGCACTGAGCGTGGCTGCACAGGGTCTGCAGCAGGTTAGCCCGGACGCCTTGGGTATTCTTGCCTCACCTTCGGCCACGGTCGAGGAATATTTTCTGCTGCGACGGCTGGCCGAACATCTGGGATGCGTGAATCTCGATCATCGGCTGGGAACGAGCGATGTGGCCGGGCAGGAGCATGCCGGGCTGTATCCGGATCTGGGGCTGTCGATTGCTGAGTGGGAGCGTGTCGACGCTGCCTTGATCGTCGGCAGCGATCTGCGCCGCGAAATCCCGCTGTTGCATCTGCGGCTGCGTAAGGCTGGCTTGCGCGGTGCTCAGCTGAGCGTGATCAACCCTGTTGAGGGGGATTTCCGTTTCCCCATCCACGCCCAGCGCAAGGCCAAAGACTTGTGTGAGGAACTCGCCGCGGTGGCTCTGGCTGCTTCGGAGCTTGTCAACCAGACGATCCCGACCGCGCTTGAACCGGCTGTTCAGGGGATTCAGCCCCTGCAGGCGCACGTCCAGATTGCCGAATCCCTCACGCGCGGCGCCCGGACGGGATTGCTCGCCGGTCAACTCGCCTTGGAGCAGCCCGGGGCAAGCACCTTGCTGGCTTTGGCGGCCTTCATCGCAGAGGCGACGGGATCGGTGCTCGGTACGCTTCCGGTGGGTGGAAACACCGCGGGGGCCTGGCTCTGTGGTATCGTGCCCCACCGCGGTATTGGGGGGGTGGCATCTGCGGCCCCGGGTCGCTCGGCCGTGGAACTGTTTACGGGCGGAATGCGCGGGTTTTTGATGCTCGGTGTCGAGCCGGAGTCCGAGGCTGCCAATCCTTCAGCAGCCGTTGCCGCCCTCACGGGCGCCGAGTTCGGTGTGGCCTTGACGCCCTATATCACCGAATCCCTGAAAGCAGTGGCCCACGTGCTGCTTCCGGTGGGCACCTTCGCAGAAACCGCAGGGAGTTTCATTACCCGGGATGGCCACTGGCTCGGGTTCGAGGGCTGCACGCAGCCTGTCGGCGAGGCACGACCCGGATGGAAAGTGTTGCGGGTATTGGGGAACCAGATTGGCGTCGCCGGATTCGATTACGCGGACTGCCGCGAAGTGACCGAGGCGGCGCGTGCGGCGATCGGCACGCTGGAGGCGACCGCACCGCAGTGGCATCGCCATGGCAGTTGGGAGCGCCCGATACTGCCGGCTCTCCAGCGGCTTGGACCGTTGGGGCTGTATGGCAGCGACGCCGTGGTGCGGCGATCGCCAGCGCTGCAGGCATCGCCAGAAGGCGAAAGCGCGCGCTTGCTTCACGTCCATCCCGATGATGCGGCTCGCGTGGGCCTGAAAGCCGGTGAACCGGTGCAAGTGAGGCAGGGGGATCGGTACGTCGAGCTGCCGTGGGTGGCGGACGAGGGGCTGATACAGGGCTGCGTGTGGTGGCCGGCTGGCGTATTGAATGCGCCGGCTGGTGGAGCGCGATTCGGCGCTCTCGAAATCATGCCGGTGACGGCCGGCTGAGTATTTTTCAAGGAAGCGGGTGCGTCATGCTGGAACCGATTCTCGCAATCTGGTCACAGATTCCCGAATCACTGCGGATGAGTGTGCTGATCGTCCTCAAGATTCTGGCGATCGTTCTGCCGTTGCTGGGCGTGGTCGCTTATCTGACTTACGCCGAACGCAAAGTCATCGGTTTCATGCAGGCCCGGGTAGGGCCGAACCGCGTCGGTCCGCTGGGCTTGCTGCAGCCCATTGCGGATGCCGCCAAGTTGGCCTTCAAGGAAATCGTGATCCCGACTCAGGCCAACCGGACGCTGTTCATCATGGCGCCGGTGTTGTCCTTTCTGCCGGCATTGGTGGCTTGGGCTGTGGTGCCCTTCGCCGACGGAATGGTGCTGGCCGATGTGGATGCGGGATTGCTGTTCATTCTGGCGCTGACCTCGTTTGGCGTGTATGGCATCATGCTGGCCGGCTGGGCCAGTAATTCCAAATACGCTTTTCTGGGTGCGATGCGTGCGGCCGCGCAAATGGTGTCTTACGAGCTGGCCATGGGTTTTGCGCTCATTGGCGTGCTCATGGCGGCCAATAGCCTGAAGTTGAACGATATCGTGCTGGCGCAGCAAGGCGGCATTTGGCACTGGTATTTCATTCCGTTGTTTCCGCTCTTTCTGGTGTACTGGATCTCGGGCGTTGCGGAGACAAACCGCCTGCCGTTCGACGTCGTGGAAGGTGAGTCAGAGATCGTTGCCGGATTCCATGTCGAATATGGGGGCATGGGGTTTGCGCTGTTCTTCTTGGCCGAATACGCCAACATGACGCTCATCGCCACCCTGGTGGCCACCTTGTTCCTCGGGGGATGGCTGTCACCGCTCGAAGGGCTGCCGGTGTTGGGACAGTTGCCGTTGCTGGGACAGAACGGGTTCCACTGGCTGGCACTTAAGGTGGCATTTTTCCTGTTCTGTTTTCTCTGGTTCCGGGCGACCTTCCCGCGTTATCGCTATGACCAGATCATGCGGTTGGGGTGGAAAGTGTTCATTCCCGTGACGATTGTATGGCTGGCCGTGGTCGGGGTATTTGTCCACACCGGATTCGGGCCTTGGTTCTGAGTCTGGAAAGGGGAGACGGAATATGACCGCTGTGACACGACAGATTGGCGACTTTTTCAAGACCTTCCTGTTATGGGAATTGGTCGTGGGGTTGTCTGTGACGGCGCGGGAATTGTTTTCGCGCAAAGTGACGGTGCTGTACCCGGAGGAAAAAACGCCGCAAAGTCCACGGTTCCGTGGCCTGCACGCACTGCGCCGCTATGCCAACGGCGAGGAGCGTTGCATTGCCTGCAAGCTGTGTGAAGCAGTATGTCCCGCGTTGGCCATTACCATTGAGTCGTCGATGCGCGCAGACGGAACTCGACGCACGACGCGCTATGACATCGATCTGTTCAAATGCATTTATTGCGGGTTCTGCGAAGAAGCCTGCCCAGTTGATTCGATCGTCGAGACGCGCGTCTACGAATATCATTTTGAGCAGCGTGGCGAGAACATCATGACCAAGGACCAGTTGCTTGCTATTGGGGACAAATATGAGGAGATGATCGCCCGTGATCGGGCGATGGACGCTCCCTATCGCTAGATCGTCAATTCCAGACTCACCCGCAAGACCAGGCGGAGCCGAATCCGATGTTTCAACTCGTGCTGTTTTACGTATTTTCAGCTGTTCTGATTGCTGCTGCATTGGCCGTAATCACAGCGCGCAACCCGGTTCACTCCGTACTGTTTCTCGTGCTTGCATTTTTCACCAGTGCCGCATTGTGGCTATTGATCGAAGCGGAATTTCTGGCGATTGTCCTGGTGCTCGTTTATGTCGGCGCGGTCATGGTGCTGTTCCTGTTTGTGGTGATGATGATCGATGTCGATCTGGCGACGGTCCGAGAGGGGTTCAATCGCTCCTTGCCGCTGGGGCTGGGGATCGTTGTATTGATCGTGCTGGAACTGTCGGTGGTGTTGGGGGGCGGCGAGTTTCTTGGCGCCCAAGGCCTCGTCCAACAGACAGAAGGGGAGAGCAATATTCGTGCGCTTGGCGAGGTGATGTACACCCAGTATGTCTATCCGTTTGAAATCGCTTCGGTGATTCTGCTGGTCGCAATCGTGGCAGCCATTGCCCTCACATTGCGGCGCCGTACCGGCCGGCGAATCCAGCATCCCGGTCTTCAGGCGAAGGTTCGGCCCGAGGATCGGCTGCGGATCATCAAGATGTCATCCGAGAGCCGGGAATAGGGCGCGCATCATGAGCGACTCAGCGGGGGCGAAATGATTACCTTGTCACATTATCTGGTGCTCAGCGGGATTTTGTTTGTGCTGAGCATTGCCGGCATCTTCATCAACCGGAAGAACGTCATCCTGCTGCTCATGTGCATCGAGTTGATGCTGCTTTCGGTGAACATGAATTTCGTTGCCTTTTCCCGCTTCAGTGGCGATCTCGCCGGGCAGGTCTTCGTATTTTTCATCTTGACCGTTGCAGCGGCCGAAGCCGCAATCGGTCTGGCTATTTTGGTTGTGCTTTTCCGAAGCAAAGGCAGCATCAACGTCGAGGATCTCGACGGGATGAAAGGTTGATCGAACATGCGCGAGACTTATCTGACGATTGTCCTGGCCCCTTTGATCGCCGCGATCGTTGCGGGCTTGTTCGGAAGAAGGATCGGCCGCGCTGGCGCGCATGTGCTGACGATCGCCGGCGTGGGCCTGTCCTTCGGGTTGTCGGCATGGGTGCTCAAGAGTCACGCGATTGACGGCGTTCCGGTCTTCAATGAAGCGCTCTACACCTGGGGCGTGGTGAGTGGCTTGCGTCTGGAGGTCGGCTTTCTGGTCGATAATCTGACGGCACTGATGATGTGTGTTGTCACATTCGTGTCGCTCATGGTGCATGTCTACACCATCGGCTACATGCAGGAGGATCCGGGCTACCAGCGTTTCTTCAGCTATATCTCGCTGTTCACCTTCGCCATGCTGATGCTGGTGATGAGCAACAACTTTCTCCAGCTGTTTTTCGGCTGGGAAGCGGTGGGTCTGGTTTCGTATCTGCTGATTGGATTCTGGTACACGCGCCCAAGCGCGGTGTTCGCCAACATGAAAGCCTTTCTGGTCAATCGGGTCGGGGATTTCGGCTTCCTGCTCGGGATCGCCGCTATCCTGCAGTACACCGGATCGCTCGATTATCGCGAAGTCTTCACGGCCATTCCAGCGCTGCAAGGAGAGACGATCCGTCTCATCCCGGGGGTCGAGTGGTCAGTCCTGACGCTGATCTGCTTGCTGTTGTTCGTGGGCGCGATGGGCAAGTCGGCGCAGATGCCGTTGCATGTCTGGTTGCCCGACTCGATGGAAGGGCCGACGCCGATCTCCGCTCTCATCCATGCGGCAACGATGGTCACCGCCGGCATTTTCATGGTGGCGCGCATGTCGCCGATCTATGAGCTGTCGGAAACCGCACTGATGACGATCTTGTTGATCGGTTCGGCAACGGCGTTCTTCATGGGATTGCTGGGCATCATCCAGACGGACATCAAGCGGGTGGTGGCTTATTCCACCCTCTCGCAGCTTGGCTACATGACCGTCGCGCTTGGAGTGTCGGCCTATTCCGCTGCGGTCTTTCATCTGATGACCCACGCCTTCTTCAAGGCGCTGCTTTTCCTCGCGGCCGGCTCGGTCATCATCGCCATGCACCATGAACAGGACATGCGGCGCATGGGGGGCTTGTGGCGCCGCCTGCCGATCACCTATGTCACGTGCCTGATCGGGGCCTTGGCGCTGATCGGCTTTCCCGGGTTCTCGGGCTTCTTTTCCAAGGACGCGCTGATCGAGGCCGTCGCCGAGTCTCATCTGCCCGGTGCCGGCATCGCCTATGTTGCCGTGTTGTCCGGGGTGTTCATCACCGCTTTCTATACCTTCCGGCTCATCTTCATGGTCTTTCACGGGCCGGAACGGTTCACGGCGGCCGTGGGCCACGATGACGAGACGCACGGTCATCACGACGATCATGGGCACCACGGTGCGCATGTTCCCCATGAGTCACCCTGGGTGGTGACGCTGCCGTTGGTTCTGCTCGCCATACCGTCGATCTTCATCGGCGCTATGACGATGGAGCCGATTCTGTTCGGTGACTTCTTCCGGGGCGTGATCACGGTGGCGCATTCGCACGACGTTCTTGGCGAACTGGCTGCGCACTTCCATGGTCCCTTGGCGTTTGTCGTGCATGGGTTCCAGGGTCCCGCGGTTTATCTGGCCTTGGCCGGCGTGGTCAGCGCCGGTTACGTCTACCTGTTCAATCCGGGCGTGGCCGAATTTTTCGCGAACCGTTTCATACCGGGACGTCTCGCCAACTGGGTATTGCAGCGGAAGTACGGGTTCGACGCGCTGTACATTCAGGGATTCGCCGGAATGGGGCGAGCCCTCGGCCGCTTGTTCTGGGAGCGTGGGGACATGGACCTGATCGATGGCCGCCTCGTCAACGGGACGGCGCAGCGAATCGTCGCCTGGGCGGCCAAGGGTCGCGCGCTGCAATCCGGGTATCTCTATCACTATGCTTTCGCCATGCTCATCGGCCTGACGCTGCTGTTGGGTTGGATGTTGTTTATTCGCTGATTGCCGCGCTCTGTCGCAAGGGGAAAGGAAAGTCCGCATGTTTGCCGATCTGCCGCTGCTGAGCCTCTTGATCTGGACGCCTATCGTCGGCGGTCTGTTGGTCCTCTGGCTGGGGGACCAGAAGCTTTCGCTCGCACGCGGCCTGGCGCTGGGTGTGTCGATGCTGACGTTTTTGCTCAGCCTGGGGCTTTGGACAGGCTTCGAGATCGGAAGCGCAGATCTGCAGTTCGTGGAGAAGGCCTTGTGGATTCCCTCACTGGGCGCTGATTACGCATTGGGTGTCGACGGCCTCTCCATGCCCCTGATTATCCTGACCACGTTCATGACGGTGTTCACGATCTTTGCCGCAAAGGAGTCGGTGACACAGCGTCCCGCAGCATATCTGGGCGCATTCCTGATCATGGAAGGGTTCATGGTCGGCGTGTTCGCTGCCATCGATGCGTTGCTGTTCTATGTCTTCTGGGAAGCCATGCTGATCCCGATGTTTCTGATCATCGGCATCTGGGGCGGCCCACGCCGTATTTACGCCACGATCAAGTTCTTCCTGTTCACCTTCCTCGGTTCCGTGTTGATGCTGGTGGCGTTCATTTACCTCTATCAAAAGAGCGGCGGCTTTGACGTGCTGGCGCTGCAGCGGCTGCCATTGGGCGCGGCCGAGCAGACTTGGATATTCCTGGCATTCCTTGTGGCCTTCGCCGTCAAAGTGCCAATGTGGCCCGTCCATACCTGGTTACCGGATGCGCACGTGGAAGCACCGACAGGCGGCTCGGTGATTCTGGCAGCCATCACACTCAAGATGGGGGCCTATGGCTTTTTGCGCTACGCCTTGCCGATCGCGCCGGATGCCGCCGGCGAAATGGCCGGGTTCATGGCCACACTCAGTCTGATCGCGATCGTCTACGTTGGGCTAGTGGCGATGGTCCAGGAAGACATGAAAAAGTTGATCGCCTATTCGTCGATCGCGCACATGGGATTCGTCACATTGGGCTTCTTCCTGCCCTACTGGGCCAGCGACGGTGTCGATGCGCCCGCGCTGGCGATGGGGGTGACCGGCGGGATGGTGCAAATGATCTCCCACGGTTTCATTTCCGGGGCGATGTTCCTTTGCGTGGGCGTTCTGTACGACCGGATGCACACCCGGCGGATTGCGGCCTATGGAGGCGTGACGAGCCGGATGCCCGTTTTCGCTGCGTTTTTCGTGCTGTTCGCCATGGCCAACTCGGGATTGCCGGGTACGTCGGGTTTTGTGGGTGAGTTTCTGGTGATTCTCGCCAGTTTCCAGGCGAATCCCTGGATCGCTTTTCTGGCCGCTTCGACGCTCATCGTGGGCGCGTCCTATTCGCTGTGGCTGGTCAAGCGCGTGGCGTTCGGGCCAGTGACCAATCCCGAAGTCGAAAAGCTGACCGACGTGAGTGCGCGGGAGTTTGTGATGCTGGGTGTGCTGGCCTTGATGGTGCTTGCCCTGGGGGTATGGCCTAAACCGTTGCTGGCCGTGATCGAACCCTCTGTACAACAGCTGCTGCTCCAGATCGTGCCTGGCAAGCTGTGATCGCTCCCAACCGCAGGATGATTTCGGAATGGACATGACGTTGATTGGCTCCTGGGTAAGGCTCGCCGCACCGGAGATTGTGCTACTGTCCGCGGTCTGCGCAATTCTGGTCATTGACCTGTTTCTTCCCCCGCGATTGCGCCATTTGACGCACAGTTTCAGCCTGCTGGCCTTGTTGCTGACCGCAGCCTCTGTGCTTCAGGTGGGGCAAGGGCTCGAGGAACCCATCGTCACATTCAGCGGAATGTTCGTGCTCGATCGGCTGGCGGTGCTAATGAAGGTTGCCGTGTTGCTGGTCGCCGGCGTCATGCTGATTTACGCGCGGGACTATCTGCGTTCCCGGGAGATGGATCAGGGCGAATTTTATCTGCTGGTGTTGTTCTCGGTGCTGGGGATGCTGGTGCTCATTTCCGCGGCCCACTTCATCACGCTCTATCTGGGCCTGGAATTGATGTCGCTGAGCCTCTACGCACTGGTTGCTTTCAATCAAGAGCGTTCGAGCAGTTCCGAGGCCGCGATGAAGTATTTCGTGCTGGGTGCTATCGCGTCAGGCATGTTGCTCTACGGCATGTCGATTCTCTACGGCGTGACCGGCAGCCTGGAAATCGAGGTGGTGGCAGAAACCATTCTGGCTCAGCCGGTCGGGAGCCTTCCGCTGTTGCTTGCGATGACGTTTATTGTGGCCGGGGTCGCTTTTAAGCTGGGCGCCGTGCCTTTTCACAATTGGATGCCGGATGTTTATCAAGGCGCCAGCACGCCGGTGGCGATGCTGGTGGCTTCGGCATCCAAGCTCGCAGCGTTCGCAATGGCTATCCGCCTGCTGGCGCAGGGAATGGAAGGGCTGTCGGAGGATTGGCGCGACTTGTTGATTGCGATGGCAGTTCTATCGTTGGCAATCGGAAGTATCGTGGCCATCGCCCAGACTAACGTCAAACGCCTGCTGGCTTACTCTGCGATTGCGAATATCGGATTCCTGTTGCTCGGAATTCTGGCAGCCAATCCGGTTGGATACGCCTCCGCACTGTTCTACATCCTGGTCTACGTCCTCATGGCGCTCGGCGCGTTCGGCGCTTTGACGCTGATGAGCCGAGGCGGGCATGACGCCGAGACGCTCGATGATCTCAAGGGGCTGAACAGCCGCAGTCCGTGGTTGGCTGCGGTTCTGGCGATATTCATGTTTTCCATGGCTGGGGTTCCGCCCACAGCCGGCTTCTATGCCAAGCTGATGGTGCTCGATGCTGTCGTCGAGCAAGGCTTCAGCGGACTGGCAATCGTTGCGGTCCTGTTCGCGGTCGTGAGCGCCTTTTACTATCTGAGAGTGGTCTGGCAGCTCTATTTCGAGAGTCCGGGCGAGTCCACTGCCGTTGCGACGAACACGGACGTCCGCTGGCTTCTGATGGCCAATGGTGGACTGGTCCTGGCGCTCGGTATCATGCCCGATCAATTGATCCGCGCCTGCCTCACCGCGTTCTGATATGACCTGCTGGTTGATTAATCGGGCGAGGCTTCGTATAATGGCTGCTTAGCCGGATGCGGGGTGGAGCAGTCTGGCAGCTCGTCGGGCTCATAACCCGAAGGTCGCAGGTTCAAATCCTGCCCCCGCTACCAAACGATTTTTTTGCGTGCATTAGAGCCCCGGTTAAGGGGCTTTTTTGTTCCTGGAGGCTTGCAAAAAGCCGGTGATGGATGATCCGGGCTCGGTTTGGGAGGAAGTTTGTTGACGGGTTTGGTCGCGGTAGGCTCGTTGCACGAACGCCTGAAGCGTCTGCTTGAGCCGGTGGTGGAAGAGATGGGCTATGAGCTGATCTGCGTGGAATATCGTCAAGGCGATCCGCAGCGGGTGCGGTTGTACATTGACGGGCCTGACGGAATCGGGCTTGAAGATTGCGAGCGCGTCAGTCGGCAGGTGGTCGGCATTCTTGACGTCCATGACCCGGTGCCGGGGGAGTATGTCTTGGAAGTGTCCTCTCCGGGCGATGACCGCCCGTTGGTCAAGCCACAGCATTTCATGCGTTTCAAAGGGGAGCGTATCCGGGTGCGGACACTGGCGCCGATAGCCAGGCGCCGTAATTTTACCGGGCAGCTGGTTGAGGTCGCGCCGGAATCCATTGTGCTGAATGTCGATGGTGAGCAGGTGAACTTGCGTTTCGATGAGCTCGAAATGGCGCGATTGGCACCACAGCTCGATACCGCCGGACCACGCCGAGGATCAAAACGATGAGTAAAGAAATTCTGCTGGTTGTCGAAGCGCTTTCGAACGAAAAAGGCGTGGACGAAGAAGTCATCTTTCGGGCGATCGAGGCGGCACTCGAATCCGCCGCGCGCAAGCGCATGGCGCTCGATGAGGTCGACGTGCAGGTGAGAATCGATCGCCGGACAGGTGCCTACACGACCACGCGTCGTTGGGAGGTTGTGACCGATGATGCGGAAGAGATCAATCCGCTGGCGCAGGTCACCTTGTCCGAGGCGCGTGCCAAACAGCCGAAGATCGACGTGGGCGAATTTGTCGAGGAATCGCTGGAGTCGCTGCCCTTCGGGCGCATCGCCGCCCAGGCCGCCAAACAGGTGATCGTGCAGAAGGTGCGCGAAGCGGAGCGAGCGAAGATCGTCGATCAGTACCGCGATCGCGTCGGCGAGCTGGTGATGGGGATGGTCAAGAAGGTCGAGCGCGGCAATGTGATTCTCGACCTGGGTGGCAACGTGGAAGCCATCGTTCCGCGCGAGTGGATGATCCCCCGCGAGATGGTTCATACCGGCGACCGCCTGCGGGGGTATCTCAAGGATGTCCGCTCCGAGTCGCGGGGACCGCAACTTTTTCTGAGTCGCACAGCCCCCGAGTTCCTGGTCGAGCTGTTCAAGCTGGAGGTTCCAGAAGTCGGCCAGGGGTTGATCGAGATCAAGGGGGCCGCGCGTGATCCGGGACTGCGGGCGAAGATTGCCGTGATGGCACATGATCGGCGCATCGATCCGGTGGGCGCCTGCGTTGGAATGCGGGGTTCGCGTGTGCAAACAGTTTCCAATGAGCTATCGGGGGAGCGCGTCGACATCGTCCCCTGGGATTCGAATCCCGTTCAGTTTGTCATCAACGCCATGTCCCCGGCCGACGTGGTATCCATTGTCGTCGATGAGGAATCGCACAGCATGGATGTGGCGGTGGATGCCGACAAGCTGTCGTTGGCCATCGGTCGCGGCGGCCAGAACGTGCGGCTGGCCAGCGAGCTGACCGGTTGGACCTTGAATGTCATGGATCAGGAGCAGGCGCACGCCAAGAGCGAGGCAGAGGCTAACAATCTCATCAACCTCTTCGTCCGGGAAATCGGCGTCGATGAGGAGATCGCCGCCATTCTGGTGCGCGAAGGGTTCTCCAGCGTTGAAGAAGTGGCCTATGTTCCTGCAGGCGAGCTATTGGAGATCGAAGAATTCGATGAAGAGGTCGTCAATGCATTGCGAGAAGCTGCAAAGGATGCATTGCTGACCCGGGCGATCGCCACCGAAGAGCATGTGAGTGAGACAGGTCCTGCCCAGGATCTATTGGACCTGGGCGGCATGGATCCAGAGCTGGCGCATCGATTGGCACGCCATGGGATTCAAACTCGGGAAGATCTGGCCGAGCAGGCTGTGGATGACTTGATCGAGATCGAGGCGCTGGACCGGGATCGGGCGGCCGCCTTGATTATGACCGCTCGTGAACACTGGTTTGCGGATCAACAGGGGTAATCGTAAGGATGGTTCGCAGGCGTGGGGGTGAGCATGATTGAAGTGACGGTAAAACAATTTGCGGAAACAGTCGGGATTCCTGTCGAGCGATTGCAGGAGCAGCTGGCCGAAGCGGGTATGCCGACAAAGGGCCCTGAAGATCCCATCACGGATCATGAAAAAACACAGTTGCTCGGCTATCTGCGGCGTAGTCGGGGGCAAACGCCCGAGCCCCAGCGCATCACCCTCAAGCGCAAGACCACTAGCGAAATCCGGCTCGCCGGCGCGCAAGGCCGTGGGAAAACGGTCACCGTCGAGGTGCGCAAGAAGCGCACCTATGTGAAACGCGCTCCCGTCAGTGAGGATGCCGTCGCCGAAACTGCAGAGGGTTCAACGGCCCAGGTGGCGGAAGCAGTCGAAATCCCGCAGGTCGAGGCGCCGCCGGTTTTGAATGAAGCGGTCGAGGTGCCTCCTGCCGCCGCGAGCGCGCCCGAGGACGGCACGACACCGGCACTGGCTGCCGGGCCGGCTGATACGTCGTCGGAGGCGGACGTGCCTGGACTGGCTCCGGAGGTGACGCCGCCGGGCGAGATCGACTCCCGAGCACGCGAGACGCAGCAAAAGACGCGCGGCGATACGAGTCGCCCGGCGGGTGCATCCCGTCGCGGCCCGGAGCATGGACGGCCTGCCATGGCGCCAAGTCAGCCCGAGCCGGCTGGAAAGCGGGGCGATGGGCGCAAGAAGGGCGGTGGAGGCCAGGTCGAGCGCCGGGATCGCAACGAGCGTGGCCTGGAGGTCACGCGCCGTGGAGGCAGGCGCAAAGGTGGGCGATCGGAATCGGCGCCGGCTCGGCACCAGTTCGAAAAGCCATCGCAGCCGGTCGTGCGCGAGGTTCAGATTCCGGAAACCATTACCGTCGGTGAGCTGGCGCAACGGATGGCCGTGAAGGCACCCGAAGTGATCAAGACCTTGATGGGAATGGGCGTCATGGCGACGATCAACCAGGTCATCGATCAGGAAACAGCGTCATTGCTAGTTGACGAGATGGGCCATGTGCCAAAGATTCTCAAGGAATCGGCGCTCGAGGAAGAATTGGTCAGCGAGGGCGAAGCTCATCAGGCAGAAGCCGTCGCGCGCGCTCCGGTGGTCACCGTCATGGGGCATGTCGATCATGGCAAGACCACGTTGCTGGACTATATTCGGCGGACCAAGGTTGCCGATCGCGAGGCCGGTGGCATCACGCAGCATATTGGTGCCTATCATGTCGGTACGCCCCGTGGGATGATCACCTTCCTCGACACCCCGGGCCATGCGGCCTTTACGTCCATGCGCGCCCGCGGCGCCCGCTCCACGGATATCGTGATCCTGGTCGTCGCCGCCGATGACGGCGTCATGCCGCAGACCATCGAAGCCATTCAGCATGCGCGAGCAGCCGGAGTGCCGATTGTCGTTGCGGTAAACAAGATCGACAAGGCAGGTGCCGATCTGGAGCGCATCAAGAACGAATTGGTTCAGCATGAGGTCGTCCCCGAAGAGTGGGGCGGCGATACGATGTTCGTTCCCGTGTCCGCCAAGCAGGGCACGAATATGGATGCCTTGCTGGAGGCCGTTCTGTTGCAGGCCGAGGTTATGGAACTCACCGCTGTGGCCGAAGGGCGCGCGGCGGGCGTGGTGATCGAATCCAGTCTCGAGAAGGGGCGCGGATCGGTGGCAACGGTTCTGGTTCAGAAAGGGACTTTGGAGCGTGGCGATGTGCTGCTGTGCGGGCAGGAATGGGGTCGGGTTCGCGCCATGTTCGATGAGAGCGGTCGTCCGGTTACCAAGGCCGGCCCGTCGATTCCCGTGCAGATCCTGGGGTTGTCGGGAACGCCCAATGCCGGTGATGAATTCATTGCCCTGACCGACGAGCGCAAGGCGCGGGAAATTGCATTGTACCGGCAGGGCAAGTTCCGCGATGTGCGTCTGGCCAAGCAGGCCACGACGAAACTGGAAGATGTGTTCAATCGCCTGGAAGAAGGCAACCTCCAGCAGGTCAATCTGATCGTCAAGGCGGATGTTCAGGGTTCGGTCGAAGCCCTGAGCGATGCGCTCCTGGCGCTCTCCAACGAGGAAGTGAAGGTCAATGTCGTGGCGCGCGGCCTCGGTGGTATCACCGAGTCGGACGTGAACCTTGCCGTTGCCTCCTCGGCCATCATCATCGCCTTCAATGTGCGTGCGGACGCTGCGGCGCGACGCCTGATCGGCGAGAGCGGCACCGACGTGCGTTATTACAGCGTCATCTACCAGGCGATCGAGGAAGTGAAGAACGCCATTACCGGCCTCATGGCGCCCAAGGTAAAGGAAGAGGTGGTGGGAATCGCCGAGGTTCGCGACGTGTTCCGTTCCTCCAAGATGGGCGCCGTTGCCGGCTGCTTGGTGGTCGAAGGCATGGTTCGCCGGCACTGCCCGATCCGCGTGCTGCGGAACAACGTCGTGGTCTTCGAGGGTGAACTCGAGTCGCTGCGCCGCTTCAAGGATGACGTGAACGAGGTTCGATCGGGTACCGAGTGCGGGATCGCCGTCCGTAATTACAACGATGTGCAGCCGGGCGATCAGATCGAGGTGTATCAACGCGTCGAGGTGCCGGTCTGACATGCCTCGGGAATATCCGCGTACCGTGCGAGTGGCGGAACAGCTGCGCCAGGAACTGAGCCAGCTGATCCGCGAGGAAGTGAGTGATCCCCGCCTGGGCCCGGTCACCGTCACCAGTGTGCAGGTGGCACGGGATTTTTCTCATGCCAAGGTATTCGTATCGTTCCTGGGGCAATCGGCCGGAATCGACGAAAAGCTGGCCATCCTGCAACACGCAGCGCGAGCACTCCAAGGTCTGCTGGGAAGGCGCTTGCGTCTGCGCGTGATTCCGTCGTTGCATTTTCAATACGATGAAGTGCTTGATTACGGGCAACGGATGGACGCGCTGATCACCAAGGCCCGTGCTGCAGATGATTTGCGCAGCGATCCATCTGCCGATGCCGCCGAAGAGTGAGTGACGCGGTTTTGACCAGGACCCCGACCAGACGAAGGCGTCGCATCGTCGACGGCATTCTGCTGTTCGACAAACCGCTGGGTATGTCCAGCAACAAGGCGTTGCAGCACGTTCGGTGGCTCTATGCAGCGGCCAAAGCAGGGCATACGGGGAGTCTTGATCCATTGGCCACGGGCTTGCTTCCGCTGTGCTTTGGTCAGGCGACGAAGGTGTGCGGCTATCTGCTCGATGCCGATAAATCGTATGAAGTAGTCTGCCAGTTCGGTTGTCGAACGGTAACCGGTGATCGCGAAGGAGAAGTCGTCGAAACCGGCCCTGCTGATGCCGCGCGACTGGCAGGATTGGCTCAGGCCTTGGACCATTTTCGAGGCAAGATCGATCAGATTCCCCCCATGTATTCCGCGCTCAAGCATGAGGGCGAGCGGCTTTATCGGCTAGCACGTCAGGGGAAGGAAGTCATTCGGCCCGCGCGGCCGGTCACGATTCATGAGCTCACCTTGATAGAGCAGGCCGGCGCAACCGCTATCCTGCGGATACGGTGCAGCAAGGGAACGTATGTCCGTACCCTGGTCGAGGATATTGCCGCGGCGCTGGGGACAGTCGCCCATGTCCACGATTTGCGCCGCCTGGCCCTGGGACCATTCAAACTATCCCAAGGGGCTCATGATATGGCGGCGCTGCAGTATGTCGCTGATGCGGGCGACTGGGAGCGATTGGATGCCCTGTTGCTGCCATTGGACGCGGCTCTGCACCATTATCCTGCCGTGACCCTGAGCGAAGCCGTGGCGTTTCAGATGACGCAGGGCAAGGTGGTCAGTGTGCCGGATACGCTGACCAACGGCCAAACCGTTCGATTGTATGGCCCTGACGAGCGGTTTCTGGGAATGGGAGAAATGCTGGGAGATGGACGCTGTGCGCCAAAGCGGCTCATGCAGGGCGTGCCTGGTCAGAAGCCCCGCAACTTGTTGTCAAACGGATTTCAGGGCTAAAATTGATCATTTGAAGTGGGCGGAATTGCCTAATTAGGAGTTTTTCAATGTCTTTGACAGGCCAGACCAAAGCCGACATCGTGGCCGGTTTCCAGCGGGATTCCTCGGATACCGGTTCCCCTGAAGTCCAGGTTGCTCTGCTGACCCAGCGCATCGAACATCTGACAGGTCATTTTTCGGTTCACAAGCAGGACCACCATTCCCGCCGCGGCCTGCTCAAGCTTGTCAGCCAGCGCCGTAAACTGCTCGACTATCTCAAGAAGACCGATGTGGGTCGTTATCAGGATCTGATTGGCCGTCTCGGCCTGCGTCGCTGATTACGACGCGATCCCAGCTGGATTTCGGACAGGACACACGAACGGGGCGGTAGGAAAGCATTGTGACAATCACTGTGAAACGTTTTCAATATGGCGAGCATCTGGTTACGCTCGAAACCGGACGCATCGCTCGGCAGGCAACCGGCGCCGTTCTGGTGAGCATGAGCGATACCGTGGTCCTGGTGACCGTGGTTGGCCGCAAGGAGGCTGCTCCGGGCACGGATTTTCTGCCGTTAACGGTGAATTACCAAGAGCGCACCTACGCCGCAGGTCGTATCCCCGGGGGATTCTTCAAACGTGAGGGACGTCCCTCGGAAAAGGAAATTCTGACATCCCGCCTGATCGACCGTCCGCTTCGTCCCTTGTTTCCGAAAGGCTTTCATCACGAAGTTCAGGTCATCGCAACCGTCAAGTCGGTGAATCCCGATGTGGATCCGGATATCCCGGCCTTGATCGGCGCATCGGCGGCACTCGCTATTTCCGGCATTCCGTTCCAGGGGCCTTTGGGCGCTGCCCGGGTGGGCTACGCCAACAATGCCTATATCCTCAATCCGACGTATCCGCAGATGGAACGTTCGGATCTGGATCTGGTTGTGGCTGGCACCGCAGAGGCGGTTCTGATGGTCGAATCGGGCGCGAATGAACTACCCGAATCGGTGATGCTCGGCGCGGTCCTGTTCGGTCATGAGCAGATGCAGGCCGCCATTCAGGCAATCAACGAATTTGCGGCCGAAGCCGCCAAGCCCGCATGGGAATGGCAGGCAACTCAGGCTGATGAGGCCGTGATCAGTGCCGTTACCGAACTCATCGGGCAGGACCTGACCCAAGCCTACAGCATATCCGAGAAGCAGCCTCGACAAGACGCCATCGCCGGCCTGCGACAGCGGGCGGCATCGGAGCTGGTCGTCACCGAAGGGGTCTTCACCGAAGCGGCGGTCAAGAAATCGTTCGAGTCCCTGGAACGCCGGATCGTGCGTGAGCGGATTCTGAGTGGCGCCCCGCGCATCGATGGTCGCGACCTCAAGACGATCCGTCCGATCAGCATTGAAGTGGGTATCCTGCCGCGCACACATGGCTCGGCGCTGTTTACCCGAGGCGAAACGCAGGCCATCGTCGTGACCACGCTCGGCACGGCGCGTGACGCCCAGGTCATCGATGCCATCGAAGGGGAGCGCAAGGAGCCGTTCATGCTCCACTACAACTTTCCCCCCTATTGTGTCGGTGAAACAGGTTTCATCGGATCGCCGAAGCGGCGTGAAATCGGGCATGGCCGTCTGGCGCGGCGCGCAATCGAAGCCGTGCTGCCGGATATGGACGCCTTTCCCTATACGATACGGGTGGTTTCCGAAATCACCGAATCCAACGGCTCCAGCTCAATGGCGACCGTGTGCGGTACCAGTCTGTCACTGATGGCCGCAGGCGTTCCGGTGAAATCGGCGGCTGCCGGTATTGCCATGGGCCTGATCAAGGAAGGCGATCGCTACGCCGTGATTTCGGACATCCTTGGTGATGAAGATCATCTGGGTGACATGGATTTCAAGGTGGCCGGGAGCGAACGCGGCGTCACCGCTTTGCAGATGGATATCAAGATCAATGGCATCACGCGGGAGATCATGGCCGCTGCGCTGGAGCAGGCCCGTGCCGGACGCTTGCACATTCTTGGCGAGATGGCCAAGGTCATTGATCGTCCCCGCGAGGAAATGTCCGAGTGGGCACCTCGCATCCTCACCATCCACATCAACCCGGAGAAAATCCGCGATGTGATTGGCAAGGGTGGGGCGACCATCCGGCAGATTACCGAAGAAACGCGGACCACGATCGACATCAGCGACGACGGTACGGTCAAGATCGCCTCGGTGGATCGGGCCGACGGCGAGGAAGCCCGCCGCCGCATCGAACTCATCACGGCCGATGTTGAAGTGGGCGCAGTCTATCAGGGCAGAGTCAGCAAGCTGATGGATTTCGGTGCTTTTGTGACCATCCTTCCCGGTCGCGATGGATTGGTGCACATCTCTCAGATCTCCGACGAGCGCGTCGAGCGTGTCAGCGATAAGCTCAAAGAAGGTGATGTCGTTGACGTGAAGGTACTTGAGGTCGATCGACAGGGTCGGATCCGTCTGAGCATGAAGGCGTTGAATGCCGCACCGACCGACGGATGAGGCGTTCAGCCTCCACCATCTAGACAGCAAAACGCCGCCTTTGGGCGGCGTTTCTGTGTCAGGGGCCAAGCAAGGGGATCAGCCGGTGTTCTGCAGCCCCAGTGAAATCGCGTTGACGGTGATCACCAAGGCGCGGAACAAGGTCTCGTCCTGACGATCACCAGCGCGCCAGCGTGCCAGTAGATCCACCTGAAGCAGACTGACTGGGTCGAGATAGGGGTTTCGGGTCCGAATCGACCGCTGCAGGATGCGATCCTGTTCGAGCAGGCTGCCCGTACCTTTCAGCTCGAAAACCGCGGCCACCGTGTGTTCGTAGGCCGTTCGCAACTGATCCGCCAGTTGCCGAGCCGACTCAGGAACCAGCTGAGCGTAGCGCTCGGCAATGCCCAGATCGGCCTTGATCAGCACCATCTCGGCATCATCGAGCAGGTTGCTGAAAAAGAGCCAGTCCGAGGCCAGTTGCGATACGTAGTCTTTACCGAATGTCTCCATGGCGGCCTGCAGACCATGTCCCAGTCCATACCAACCGGTGAAGAGATAGCGATTCTGTGACCAGGAAAACACCCAGGGGATGGCACGCAGATCCTTGATGCCTTCCATCTTCCGGCGCGATGCCGGCCGTGAGCCGATCTGCATCCGTTCGATGACGTCGATCGGCGTCGCATGGCGGAAGAAGGTCATGAAGTTGGGTTGTTCGACAAAAGCTCGGTAGTGTCGCCGGCTCTCTTGAGCGATGCAGTTCATGACATCCCGGCGCAAGGCGTCGTCGATCACCGGGGATTTGGCAGTGGTCAGGGCGACCGCGCTGACGGTCTGCTCCAACGTACGGATGGCGATGCCCCGCAAACCGAACTTCTCATTGATGATCTCGCCCTGTTCGGTGACCCGAAGATGGCCCCGGACGGCGCCCGGGGGTGAGGAGAGGATTGCGCGGTGCGTCTTGCCGCCCCCACGGCTGACCGTTCCCCCACGGCCGTGGAAGAGAATGAGATCCACATCGGTGCCGTCCACCGTTTCGACAAACGCACCCTGGGCTTCCTGAATGCGCCAGCGCGAGCAGGCAAAGCCGCCGTCCTTGTTGCTGTCCGAGTATCCGAGCATGATGATCTGGCGTTGGTTTCGCCGAGCCAGGTGGGCCTGGTACAGTGAGTCGGCGAACAGGGCGGACATCACCTCGGGTCCTTTCCGGAGATCTTCGATGGTTTCAAACAACGGGGCCACATCCAGCGGTATCCCGTTTTGGTCCCCGAGGCCTGCCCATTGTGCGAGCAGCAGGACGGCCAGGACGTCCTCAACGCCTTGGGCCATGCTGATGATGTACGGACCGATGGCGTCCGCTCCATGACGACGGCGCATATCGCGGATGGCATGAAAGACCGCCAGTGTCTGTTCGACTTCCGGATTGTTCGGGACGCGCGGCGGATCAGCGCTGATCAGGGCGCGGCGCACGACGCTCAAGCGCTCATCGGGAGTACGGTCCAGCCAGTCGTCCAAGCCCAGGCACAAGCCCACGACGCGCCGATGCACCAGACTGTCCTGACGCACATCCAGCGTCATGCCATGCAGGCCGAAGGTTTCGACTCGTCTCATCAGTCGCTGAATCAGGAATAATCCGGCATGGCGGCCCTTGTGAGCTTCAAGGCTGTCCGCCATCAACTGGATGTCATCGAGCAAGGCTTTGGCATCGGGATAGGCATCATCGAGATCACGGATGGTCGCGTTCAAACGGGCATCCATCAGGCGCAGCATGACGCGATAGGGCATGCCCCGGTGCCGCGGCGCGATGCTGGCGAGTCGCTCGGGGAATCGCTGGCTGTAATCGTCGATGCGCTGACTGAGTGAGGCACTGATGGGCACGCGCCCCGTTGACTGACTCAGTTCGCGATACAGCGCTTTCAATTCGCCGCGGTAGTGAGCCAGAATTTCGCTGCGTTGCTTTTCCAGCACGCGACGGATGCTTGCGGCGGATACATTGGGATTGCCATCCATATCGCCGCCGACCCAGGAGGCGAAACGCAGCAGGGCGGGAGACGTGAATCGTGCCGCTTGTTGGCCATAAACCTGCCGGACGGCGGCTTCCAGTTCCTCGTAAAACGCCGGAACGACGCGATAGATGACTTCAAGCAGGAAAAACAAGACGTGTTCGTGTTCATCATCCACAGTCGGACGGACATCGGGATCGCTTTCCGTTTGCCACGCAATCGACAGATGCATGTGGATGTTGTCCAGAATTCCAGCTGCTTCCTGGGGCGTCAGATTGGGGTTCAGGCGCTCCACCAGTCGTTGCGCAATCCATTGCTGTTTCTGCAGTAGCGTGCGGCGGCGAGCCTCGGTGGGGTGCGCGGTGAACACCGGCTCCACCCACAGGTTCTCAAGCAGGGATTCAAGCCCGGATAGGGTCATTCCCGCCTGATGAAGCTGGGTCACCATATCGAGCAGGCTTTCCGGTTGGGGTACCGTGAGCTGACGAGCGTAGTGGCGCCGGCGGCGTAACCGATGCACCTTCTCGGCGATATTCACGGCCTGAAAGTAGGATGAAAAGGCGTAGGTGAATTCGGTTGCCGCTTTGGGGGACAAGGCGGAGAGATGGCCGCACAGCGCCTGCTCGGCTTCAGCGGATCCTTCCCGGCGTGCCTCGGAAAGCCGATGCGCTTCGTGGAATAGCTGGTCGAGCGGCCAGGTCGTCTGCTCGCGCAGTGTCCTCTCGAGCAACTGACGCAGGACGTCGATATCAGCCAGAAGGGCCTGGATTGGATCCGTCGACAGCGCAGCAGACAGTTGGGTCATGCACCCTCCCGGACCGGATGGGTTCCCGCCCGGTAGATTCCGGTGCGGCTCAGTTGGTGTTCTCAGTGCCGATCAAAGCATCGACGGCGAATACCGCGGCAAGATTCTGCGTTTGCTGCGGCAGCCCCTTGAACCGGATTGTCCGGCCCGCTGAATGGGCCATTCTTTTCCAATGCAACAGGAGTGCCAGGCCAGCGCTGTCCATCCGGGCAACCTGGGACAGGTCCATCTGCAACTCCGGATTGTTGCCCTCGGTACAATACGGTTCGAAGGCCTGGATGCCCGCTGTGACCGAGCTGAAGGTCATTGCACCCCGAACGCGAATTGGCCCGGCGCCGTCCCGGCTGAGCGCGATGGCGTCATGATGTCCGGTCTGGTCGGTCTTATTGGGCATGCGCCTGCTTCACCGGAATGTTCTGTGTGCGCATCTTCTCAATCAGTCCATCAAGACCCAGGCGCCGGGCGTCCTCCTGCAGAACGTTCCGGTAGCTCATGATGAAGCTGACGTTTTCGGCCACGACATCATAGACTTTCCACTCACCCTGCGGATTGCGATAGAGATAGTATTTGACTTGCACCGGACGTCCGTCTTTCAGCACGATTTCGGTCGGGACCGCCTTGTCCCAGTCGAAATACCCGCCCGTCGGACGCTTGACGCGAATCGGTTGGTCTTCATAAGACAGCAGGGCATCGGCGTAAGTTCGCATCAGCATGTCCTGGAAGGCATCCATGAATGCCGCTTTCTGTGCGTCCGTTGCCTGGCTCCAGAAAGGGCCCAGAACGAGGCGCGAAGTGGTTCGAAAGTCGGCATGAGGCAGGATGCCTTCGTTGACGAGCTGGCGCAGTGCCTGGCGGTCATTCTGCAGGCGGGGGCGTTCGGTTTTGATCGTCCCGAGTACCTGATCCATCAAGGTCTGGATGAACTGGGCAGGGTTGTCAGTCTTGAGCTGAGCCTGCGCGAAGGTGGGCAGGGACAGGCACAGGACGAGTAAAACAGCGGATATGATGCGCATGGGGGCCTCCGTTCGCTTGATGCGAAGTTCTTATTTATTCGGGGTCATTGCCCATTTGGGTCAGAAAACGGCCGATCAGATTCTCCAGCACGATGGCCGACTGGGTGAAACTGATTCGGTCGCCATTTTTCAGATTGTCCATCGATCCGCCCGGTTGCAGTGCAACGTACTGTTCACCCAGGATCCCGGCGGTCTGAATCGCGGCGCTACTGTCTGTCGGCAATTGATTGTAGCGCTCGTCGATGGCGAGTTTGACCTCCGCCTGAAACGTTTCGGGATTGACATCGACGGCCGTCACCCGGCCGATTCGCACGCCGGCCAGCGTCACGGGTGCACGCACCCGCAGGCTCCCGACGTTGTCGAAACGTGCCTGTACGGAATAGGTGCTCTCGCGCCGCAGGTCGTTTTGCGTACTCACCTGGAGGGTCAGCAGGAATATCGCAGCGAGACCCAGGCAGATAAAGAGTCCCACCACGAGTTCCATGAGGCGGGTCTGGTTCATTTCAGTCTCCTGTAAACATGAGGCCGGTCAAGATGAAATCAAGACCCAGAATCGCCAATGAGGATACGACCACGGTACTGGTCGTTGCGCGGCTGACGCCCTCTGAAGTCGGTGGACTGTGGTAGCCCTGATACACGGCGATCCAGCTCACGACCACGCCAAATACCACGCTCTTGATCACTCCGTTGAGGACGTCGTCCTCGAACGTTGCGGCATTCTGGATCTGACCCCAATAGGCTCCGGCATCGACGCCCAGCAAATCCACACCAACCAGAGAGCCACCATATATTCCCAGCGCTGTGAAGATGGCCGACAGCAACGGCATGGCCACGGTTCCCGCCAGAAAACGGGGCGCCACGACCCGACGTACCGGATCGACCGCCATCATTTCCATCGCCGAGAGTTGTTCGGTGGCGCGCATCAGGCCGATCTCTGCCGCCACGGCCGAGCCCGCCCGGCCTGCGAACAGCAGGGCTGTAACTACCGGTCCCAATTCCCGCAACAGGGACAGCGCGACGATGACGCCCAGCGACTCGGCTGCACCGAAGTTTCGGAGTGTATTGTAGCCCTGCAGACTGAGCACCATTCCGACGAAGGTGCCCGAGACCATGATGATGATGAGTGATAACACACCGACCGAATAGATCTGCTGGACGACCAGACCCGGGCGTAGCACCAAGGAAGGCAGGCCCGCCAGTACCCGCAACAGAAACAGGGTGGCCCGGCCCAGGCCGGCCAGCATATCCGACAGAACGGTGAGACTGATCGGGCGTTGGGCCATCAGGCAGCCTCTCCCAGTAAATCCTTCGCGTAGTCGGGGGCCGGATAGTGGAAGGGCACTGGGCCATCATCCAGCCCCTTCATGAATTGCCGCACCCACTCGGAATCGGAGTCCGTCAGCGCTTGTGGCGGTCCGGAGCCCATGATCCTGCCTTCGGAGAGCAGGTAGCATTCATCGGCGATCGCTGTGACCTCGTGGACGTCATGCGTTACGATGACCGACGTCAATCCGAGCGCGTCGTTCAAGCGACGGATCAATCGCACCACGACACCCATGGAGATCGGATCGAGACCGACGAACGGTTCGTCGTACAAGATCATCATCGGATCGAGCACAATGGCGCGCGCCAGTGCCACTCGTCTGGCCATCCCACCGGAGAGTTCTTCAGGCATCAACCGCGCCGCGCCGCGTAACCCCACCAGTTCCAGTTTCATTAGCACGACATCGCGGACCAGCATCTCCGGCAGGTCGGTGTGTTCGCGCAGCGGGAAGGCGACGTTGTCGAATACCGACAGATCGGTCAGCAGCGCACCGCTCTGAAACAGCATTCCCATGCGTCGCCGCAATTGGTAGAGCGCCTTGCGGCGAAGCTTGGCGACGTCGATCCCATCGACACGGATACGGCCCGACTCCGGGCGCAATTGGCCGCCGATCAGCCGCAGCAGGGTGGTTTTCCCCGTTCCGCTGGGGCCCATGACCGCGGTGATCTTGCCACGGGGAATGGTCAGGTCGATGCCGTTGAAGATGACGCGGCGGCCGCGCCGGAACGTCAACCCCTGAATGGTAACCAGATCGTCCATGAGCGTCTCCTGACCGAGAGGCGTTAATCCGATGCGTATTCCGCCGCAGGCGCCAGCAGGAACTCGAGCAGTGCCTTCTGCGCATGCAGCCGGTTTTCCGCCTCGTCCCAAACGACGCTCTGCGGGCCGTCGATGACCTCGCCGGTGACTTCCTCGCCGCGATGCGCGGGTAGGCAGTGCATGAACAGTGCATCGGGCCGTGCAAGCGCCATCAGTGTGGTATCCACCTGATAGGGCATGAAGCGGGCGCTGCGTTCAGCCTGTTCGGCCTCCTGGCCCATACTGGCCCAGACGTCTGTGACGACCAGATCGGCATTCTGGACAGCCTGGCGTGGATCCCGCAGGACCGTGATGTGACCATCCGCCTCCGTCAGCAGCGCGGCATCTGGCACATCCTGTTCGGGACAGGCAATGCGGAGCTGAAAATCCAGCTGCTTCGCAGCGTGGACGTAGGATTGGCAGACATTGTTTCCATCGCCGAGCCAGGCCACGGTCCGTCCAGCGATCGAACCGCGGTGCTCCTCGTAGGTCTGCAGGTCGGCCAACAATTGACAGGGGTGATGCCGGTCGGTCAGTGCGTTGATCACCGGTACCCGTGAATTCGCCGCAAACGTCTCCACCATCTCATGGCGATGGGCGCGGATCATCACCGCATCGACCATGGACGAGATGACCCGAGCGGTGTCGGCAATCGGTTCCCCGCGCCCCAGCTGGCTGTCTCGCGGTGACAAAAACAGGGCATGGCCGCCCAGTTGTGTCATGCCGACCTCGAAGGAGACCCGCGTGCGGGTCGAAGCCTTCTCGAAAATCATGGCCAACGTCTTGTGGCGCAGGGGAAGATGGCTCTCCCCTCGGTGTTGCGCAGCCTTGAGTGTATGCGCGCGCTTGAGCAGCGCCTTGAGTTCCCCGGTGGTGAAATCGAGCAGTGTGAGGAAATGGCGAACCGTCACGAAAAGTCATCCTTGGCTGATGAGGCGGTCCAGCGCGCGGCGCAGGCGCGGAACCAGATAGTGCGTATGCTCCTCCTCCCAGATCAGAGGGGGTAGCAGGCGGATTACTCGCTCGGCGGTCACATTGATGAGGATCCCTTCCTCAAGCGCCAGAGCGGGTAGGCTAGATGCCGGCCGGTCCAGCTCGATGCCGATCAAGAAACCCTGATGGCGGATCTCGCGTACCATGGACAGGTCCGCGAGTGTCGCACGCAGCGTGTCGATCAGGTGCCGTGCGCTTGTCGCGACACGGTCGATCCAGTTCTCGGCTTCGAGCGTATCGAGCACGGCCAGGGCCGCGCGGCAGGCCAGCGGATTTCCACCGAAGGTGGTGCCGTGGCTGCCGGGCTGAAGCGCCCCGGCTGCCGCGCCGCGGGCCAGGCAGGCGCCAATGGGCACGCCATTGCCCAGCCCCTTGGCCAGTGTCATGACATCCGGCTGGATGTCCGCCAGCTGATGGGCGAACCAGGCACCCGCACGCCCCATGCCGGACTGGATTTCATCGACCATCATCAGCCAGCCTTGCTGATCGCACAGCCGGCGCACGCCCCGCAGATAGCCGGCTGGCGCAATGCGGATGCCGCCCTCGCCCTGAATGGGCTCCAACAACACCGCGACGATCCCGGATTCCTGCGCCGCAAGGCGCTCCAGAGCGGCCAGATCACCGAAAGGCGCGCGGACGAAACCGTCCACCAAGGGCTCGAAACCCTGTTGGGCCTTGCTGTTGGCCGTTGCGGTCAGCGTGGCCAACGTGCGACCGTGAAAGGCGCCTTCCATCACCACGATGCGCGGCAGATCGATCCCGTGCGCATGACCTAGGCGACGGGCCAGTTTGATGGCCGCTTCATTGGCCTCGGCACCGGAGTTGCAGAAAAAGACCCGATCCATATCGGCGAGCCCACACAGCCGGGCGCCCAGTGTTTCCTGCAACGGGATGCGGTAGAGATTGGAGGTGTGCAGCAACGTGGCCACCTGCTCGGCCAAGGCCGATGCGACGGCAGGATGAGCGTGACCCAGGCCGCAGACCGCGATACCGCTCAGGGCATCGAGGTGGCGTCGACCCTGCTCATCCCACAGCCAGACCCCTTCGCCACGCGCGAAGGCGATCGGCAGGCGGGCGTAGGTCGACATCAGATGTTCCTTCATGGCGCCGCGTTTCCTGGATTTCTTCTGGATCGGTCATGGGCATGGGACGGTCAATCCCAGGGCCCGCAAAACAAACACAGGGCCGTCCGTTCCGGACAGCCCTGACCGCTCTGCCTGCTTGATGTGTGGATCAGGCGCTGAGATTTTTCGCAACAAACTCCCAGTTTACCAGATTCCAGAAAGCTTCCATGTACTTGGGACGGGCATTGCGGTAGTCGATGTAATAGGCATGTTCCCAGATGTCGCAGGTCAGGAGGGGAACGACGGTGGTGTCGGTCAGCGGCGTGGCGGCGTTGGACGTTTCCACGATCGCGAGGCTGCCGTCGGATTTCTTGACCAGCCAACCCCAGCCCGAGCCGAAATTGGCGATGGTCTGGTCAGTGAAGGCCTTCTTGAAGTCAGCGAACGAGCCGAAGCTCTTGGTGATGGCCTCGGCCAGCGCCCCGGTCGGTTCACCGCCGCCGTTGGGCGACAGGCAATTCCAGTAGAACGTGTGATTCCAGACCTGGGCAGCCTGGTTGAACAGCTTGCCCGTCGATTTTCCGATGATTTCTTCGAGGCTGAGCTCGGCGTATTCGGTGTCGGGAATCAGCGTGTTGAGCGTGTCCACATAGGTCTTGTGGTGCTTGCCGTAGTGGAATTCAAGCGTTTCCTTGGAGAGATGCGGTTCCAGGGCATCCAATGCATAGGGCAATTCGGGCAGCGTATGAGCCATGATCGCTCTCCTTATAGAGGGTTGACAAGGAAGTCGGGTTGCCAATCGACGATGCGGTCACCGTTGCGACCCTTGGGGCGGCACCTGCGCCCTCAGGTTCGGTGAGAGGCTCTACGATAGGCGAGCCCTGTGTGTGATGCAATCCGATGGCGGAGCAGGATTCGTCGGCTTCACGAGTTCCGCTGAATCAGTTCAAGGGCATAGCCATCCGGGTCGCGGACAAAGGCAATGTGAGTCTGGCCGTGTTTCATGGGCCCCGGTTCACGGGTGATGCTGCCGCCGCGCGTGCGGACCTGTTCGCAGCAGGCATAGAGGTCGTCGGTTTCAATGGCGATGTGTCCGAAAGCGGTTCCCAGCTCATAGTGATCCGTGTCCCAGTTCTCGGTCAGTTCGATGACCGCTGTATCGGTCTCCTCGCCGTAGCCCACGAAGGCCAGCGTGAAGCGGCCCTCGGGATAGTCCTGGCGGCGTAACAGACGCATGCCCAGGACGTCGGTGTAGAAGTTGATCGACCGGTCCAGGTTACCGACGCGCAGCATGGTATGAATGATTCGCATGAGATGAGCTCCCGGTGCAGGGGTGACACTGGTGTGGCGATTGGACCGGCGCATCGACGGGGGGTTCCACCCGGAGCTCGGGAGTCATCATCCGGTTTCCGCCCCATCGGTGGACAGTTCGATGGCAATCGCCAACCGGGCGATATCCCGCGCTCGGGCCCGGTACAAGGTCTGTGCGGCGGCGACCGGAAGTGGGCTGAAATAGAGTCTGTCATCGGCGCGCAGTTGTGCCAGGCGAGCATGATCGACACGCGCGACCGTGCCGAGGACGGGATATCCGCCGGTGGTCTGGCGGTCTGCGCCCAGCAGGATCGGCTGTCCGTCTGGGGGGAGCTGGAGCGTGCCAAACGTCACGCCGGCAGAGAGACGCTTGGAAGCGTCGGATACGCTCAGCCGGATTCCGGACAGACGCAAACCCATTCGATCGAAGCGATGATCGACCTGCAAGGCGCCGCTGGTCAGCGCGCGGCGTGCCGCCTCGGGAAGGATTTTCCAGTCGGGACCCGGCACGAATCGCAGCACCACCCGCTGGTCAGCGGTCGGCATTTCATGGGTGGCCCACCAGCGCGGCCAGCAGGGCCGGTCGTCCGGCAACGGGGGAGGACGCGTGCAGGCGCCGATCGGAAGTCGGTCACCGTTGATCAGGCGACGCCCGTGGAGTCCGCCGATCCCGGCGCGAAGGTCCGTGCTGCGGCTGCCGAGCACAATCGGTACATCGATGCCACCAGCCAATGCCAGATAGGCGCGACAGCCCTTTCGGATGCTGCCGAAAACCAGTTGCGCGCCGGGTGGAACCCAGATCGGGCGCCAGCCGGGCAGTCGGACACCCGCCACGGTCCCGGGCAGGTCGGCGCCGGTCAAGGCGATCCAGTGGCCGTGTTCGAATGTGATGCGCGGTCCGGTCAAGGTGATTTCGAGTACGGCCGCGCTGGGCGCGTTGCCGACCAGCAGGTTGGCGATGTGGGCCGCATCGACATCCATCGCGCCGCCCGGCGACAACCCGAGCTGCTGATGGCCCGGGCGGCCGAGATCCTGCACGGTGGTCAGCAGGCCGGGGGAGTCGATGTGGATCACGGCGCCCGGGCCAGCGTGGCGAAGCGGTCGGCATCGATGGCCGTAAAGCGGACGCGATCACCTGGCGCGAGAAGACTAGGTGGTGAGCGACTCGGATCGAAAAGCGTCAGCGGCGTCCGTCCGACGATCTGCCAGCCACCCGGTGTGGCTTGGGAATACACCCCTGTCTGGGCGCCGGCGATCCCAACCGATCCGGCCGGTACCCGCGCGCGCGGGGTGGGCTTGCGTGCCATGGCCAGCGCCGGGTCGAGTCCGCCCAGATAGGCAAATCCGGGGGTGAATCCCAGGAAATACACGCGATAGACCTGGGCCGCATGGCGCTCGATGACCGCCTGCACAGACAGGCCGGCATGGCTCGAGACCTCGGCGAGATCGATACCGAAATCCGCTTCGTAACAGACCGGGATTTGAATCTCACGGGTCGGCTGGCGCGGGTTCTGGTTGGCATCGTCGGCGCTGAACAGTGCAAGCACGGCGTGCTGGAGGGCGGCGAAGTCCCAGTACAGCGGATCATAGTGGATGGTGAGCGAGGCATAGGCCGGCACCAGGTCGATCAAGCCGGGAAGTGCGGCGCTCTGGATGCGCCAGGCCAGCGCGTGTACCTCGGCACTGATGGCCTCGCTGATCTGCGCGCCCAGCGTGATCTGGAGCGCACAGTCCCCAAGCGGAAGAATGGACGGGATCATCGGAAGGGTGAGAAACCGCAGGCAGTCTTCGAATATCCAGGCATGACCCGCTCACAGCAGTGCGACGCTTTGTCGCATGCGAATCGGGAACCCGATTTCAGGCGCAGTATACGCGCTTTTGACAGCGGCTTGGAGGCCAGAGGTTTGCCATGGAAGGGGTTCGGATGGTCTTTTCGCGACTCACCGTAGTCACGGTCTTGATCCCATGGGCAGTGCAGGGCGAGCCGGCGCCGGCTGACGCCATGCTGGAGGCAGTGGTGGTGCAGGGTAGGGGCGCCAGTGCCCCTACGGTTCCTGAGAATCTTCCGGCTTCGACCGCGGGCGTGGATGCCGGACTGATCGCTGAATCGGTCAACGCCATGACCTCGGCCGAGACGCTGAAATATCTGCCGAGCATGCTGGTGCGCGAGCGCTACATCGGCGATCGCAACGGCATCGTTGCGACTCGCACGACGGGCTCGATCGACAGCGCGGGCTCGATTGTCTATGCCGACGGGCTGCTGCTGTCCAATTTCCTCGGCAACAGTTACAGCTATCCGCCACGCTGGGGCATGGTGTCGCCCGAGGAAATCGCGCGTGTCGATGTCATCTACGGACCGTTCTCCGCCCTGTATCCCGGCAACAGCGCAGGGGGCGTGGCGCTGATCAGCACGCGCGACCCGGAACGTCTCGAGGGGCACCTCAACGCCCAGGGATCGGTGCAGGATTATGCCATCTACGGCACCGATGAGCGCTACGACAGCCACCATCTCAGCGCCTCGCTGGCCAACCGCATGGGCCGTGGTTCGTTCTGGCTCAGCGCCGACCGGCTGGACGCGCAGGGCCAGCCCATGTCCTATGCCACGGCCGCCCTCAGCCGCACGTCCATCGATCCGGAGGCGCCGCCGCCCGCGGTGAGCGGCGCCTATCGCGACGAGGACCCCACGGGCGCGCAACGTCTGGTGTTCGGAGCCTATGGCATCGATCATACGGTCCAGGACAACCTCACGTTCAAACTCGCCTATGACCTCACGCCCACACTGCGCGCCGCCTATCGCAGCGGCTTGTGGCAGAACGACTCGGAAACCGGCGCCCAGAGCTATCTCCGCGACGCCGCCGGCCAGCCGTTCTACAACGGCAAGGTTGCGATCGACGGGACGCTGTACACCGTCCGCGGCCTGAGCCCCGGTCAATCGGAAAGCCTGCACTATCTGCACGGCTTGAGCCTGAAGTCCGACACGGAGGGCCCTTGGGACTGGGAGGCGGTGGCCAGTCTCTACGACTATGACGAGGACGAATCGCGCAGCACAACCGCGAATGCGGGCGCTGATTCCGGTCTCGGAACCCGGCGCCCATCCGGCCGCATCACCGACATGAGCGGCACCGGCTGGCAGTCCCTCGACGGTCGCGGGATCTGGCGTTCCGCGGGGCAGCCCGGCAGTCCGCATGAACTCAGCTTCGGATACCACTTCGATCGCTACGAGCTCGCCTCGGTAGCCTACGCCACCGACGATTGGCTCACCGGAGGGCGGGGTGATGTCCAATCCGCCTCCGAGGGCAAGACCGAAACCCACGCGGTCTATCTCCAGGATGCCTGGCGGCTCGATCCGGACTGGACGCTGGTCCTCGGCCTGCGGCCCGAGTATTGGCGGGCCTTCGACGGCGTCAATGCGACGTCGACCGCAAGCCAGCCCTATGCAAGCCGGAGTAAGACCACGGTATCGCCCAAGGTGTCCTTGTCCTACCAGCTTGCCGCCGATTGGCTGCTGCGCGGTTCAATCGGGCAGGCCTACCGGTTTCCGACCGTCACCGAGCTGTTCCAGAAGATCAGCGGAACCACCAGTGACTTGCAGAACGACCCCGATCTGAAGCCCGAGCAGGTGCTGGCTTCCGAGTTCGCCGTGGAGCACGCCTTGCCGGGGGGACTGTGGCGCACTTCGCTGTTTCACCAAAAGCGCGAGGATGCGCTCTATACGCAACGCGACGTGACCGTGTTTCCCAATCTGACCAGCGTTCAGAACGTTGAAGAAATCCAGCTCTACGGCATCGAAACCGTGCTGGAGCTGGCAGATCTGCTGATCATAGGATTGGATGTCCGCGCCAGTGTCACCTACGCCCATTCGCGCATCAAGGAGAACACGCGCAATCCCGAAACCGAGGGTAACTGGCAGCCGCGGATCCCCGATTGGCGCGCTACTGTGCTGACCATCTATCGCCCTTCCGACGCCTGGGCTTGCGCCCTCGGGCTGCGTTACAGCGGCGCGCAATACGGCAATCTGGAGAACACTGATACGCATCGCAGTTTCGGTGACAGCAGTGAGTATGTCTTCCTGGATGCCAAGTTGTCCTATTTCCCCAATGCGAACTGGACCTTCAGTGCGGGTGCCGACAACCTTACCGATTACGCGGCCTATGTTTACCACCCATGGCCGGGGCGGACTTTCTTTGCCAACGTGAAGTACGCGTTTTAGGCAGGCAACGGATTCGCCCGTGCCGCGTTGCCGTTCATCGCATGCGAGCGTGGCGCATACGGTCGCGCCCGCGCGGCATTCGCGGCTGTCAGAGCCGGGATCGGTCATCCAGCAAGCCTCCCAGACGCCTGGGATATCCCGGAGCGCGCAAATGGGCGTGCCGGGAACGCCATCGAACCGGTTTTCGGAACCTTTTATCCGTTGCCCCCGTCTTCTGGGAATAAAGCGGAGGAAGCGCGCCCATGCGTATCGGTTTGATGGTCATCGGGGATGAGTTGCTCAATGGACGGCGCAAGGATCGGCATCTCGCGCATCTGATCGACGTGTTGCAGGCCCGCGGCCGGGAGCCGGACTGGTGTCTGATGATCGGCGACGACCCGGCGTATCTGACGGAGCAACTGCGCCGCACCTTGGCGACCCCCGACCTGGTGTTCTGCTTTGGCGGCATCGGCGCAACGCCGGATGATCACACGCGCCAGTGTGCGGCCCGTGCAGCGGGGACGGCGCTGCGGCGACATTCAGAGGCGGCTGCCCTGATCGAAAGGCGATATGGGGAGGCTGCCTACCCCTACCGCATTCGCATGGCGGATCTGCCCGAGCGAGCGCGACTCATTCCCAACCCGGTCAACCAGATTGCCGGCTTTTCGCTGGGTGATCATCATTTCGTACCGGGCTTTCCGCAAATGGCTTGGCCGATGGTGGAATGGGTCCTCGAAACCCGCTACCCGACCCTCGGGCATTCCATCAAGCCGGTTCTGCGGACCTTGACGATCGAAAACGTGCCGGAGAGCGCGCTGATTCCGGTCATGGAGCAACTGTTGGCGCAGTACCCGGGCGTCAAGATCTCCAGTCTTCCTCACATGGCGGCACGTCCCTGGATCGAACTGGGCCTGAGGGGAGAGCCCCAGTTGGTCGGTGCGTCATGGGCGGCACTCATCCGATGGCTCGATCAAGCGGGGATCGACTACACAACTGGGGACGTCCTTGAGGCGACGGGAGGTGGATGATGACGGTGGAATCGGAACTGCTCTACCAGCGGGTGGCCGTCGTGACCGGCGGCGCAGGCGCAATCGGGCTTGAAATCTGTCGCTTGCTCGCCGCCGCGGGGATGCGGGTCGTGCTTACGGCCCGTAGTCACGCGCAGGCGGCGCAGGCGGCAGGGGTGCTCCAGCAGGAAGCCGATGTGCACTTGGAGCCGGCGGTTCTGGATGTGACCGATCCGGCTTCCGTGCAGTCCTTCGGCCAATGGCTTGCTCATACCCTCGGTCGAGTCGATGTCCTGATCAACAATGCCGGCGTGGCGCCGCGCGGGCACGGCTTCGTCGAAATGTCCGATGCGGAGCTCGATCTGGCGATGCGGACCCATTTTCACGCGCCACTGAGTCTGATCCGGCTGGTGCTGCCCTATATGCAGACACAGGAATACGGCCGCATCGTCAATGTGTCCTCCAGCCTCGGGCAGCTCTCGCAGATGGGCTCGCGGTGGCCCGCTTATCGGCTGTCCAAGGCAGCGCTCAACGCATTGACGGCGGTGGTGGCTGCCGACGTAGCCGGTCAAAACATTCTGGTCAATGCGGTGTGCCCAGGTTGGTGCCGAACACCCTTGGGCGGCCCGGATGCGCCGCGCAGCGCGGCGGATGGTGCGGCCGATATCATCTGGCTCGCGATGCTACCCGACGATGGGCCGTCCGGTGGCTTTTTCAGGGAGCGGCAGCGCCAACCCTGGTAGCCGTTTTCGGCCCACCGGCGGATGCGGCCATCATGGCGATGCAGTGGCCGGGAACCTGCCAGGACTGACCGAATGGCGGCGTCCGAAAGCAGGCTGGGTGAGCGGCGGTCGCAATGGGATCGGATTCGGGCGCACGCAGCCAAGCGGCCACAACGGGCCGAGCAGGTCGTACGGCCAGCGCCTTGGCCAGATCGATCAACGGTTGCTGCTGGCCATCCTCGGCCAGGCGGAAGGTTCCGTAGTGGATGCCAAGCGCGTGCTGCGCGCCGAGGATCCGCCACGCGGCGACGGCTTCGGCCGGATTCATGTGGACCGGCTTCATGAACCAGCGCGGAAGATACGCGCCGATGGGCAGCACGGCGAGCCGAAGTTCGGGAAAGCGCTCCGCGACCTGCTTGAAATGCGGACCGAATCCAGTATCGCCGGCGAAATAGATCGCCCCGGCGGGTGTATCGATCACATAGCCTAACCAGAGTGTCCGGTTGCGATCGAACAGCCCGCGCGAGGTCCAGTGCTGCGCCGGGACCCCATGGATTTGGACGCTGGGAGTCAGCGCATGCGCCTGCCACCAGTCGGTTTCCACTACGCCACCGATACCCGCCGCTTCCAGGGTGCCCCGATTGCCCAGACCGACGAAGATCCGGGGCCGATCACGCAACCAGAGCCGCTTCAGGGTCGGGAGGTCCATGTGATCGTAGTGATTGTGGCTGATGATCACCGCATCGATCGAGGGGAGGTCTTCGAAGCGGATGCCGACCGGAACGTGCCGGTCCGGGCCTGCGAAGGAAACCGGACTGGCTCGATGTGACCAGATGGGATCAGTGAGGACATTCACGCCGGCGGTCTGGATCAGTACCGTGGCGTGATTGATCGGGGTGACCTGTAGCGTGGCGCCGGTGATGCGCCGAGGGGGCGGTGGGCCGGGCGCCCGATCCGACATCGGTGCCCAACGCCCTGGCTCGCGTTGCAGCAGCCATTGCACGTAGTCGGATAAGTGGCGCTCCCGTTCGATGACCATGTGGAAGTGGCGCCCGTCGAAATGGTCGCTCACCGGCCCTCGATACCCGCTGCCATCCAGCGCCCATCCGGCGTAAAGCAGGGCAACCAACAGTGCCAGAAGCAGGCCGCGAACCATCTTGCATCTCGAGTGGAGGTAACGAAAGCCATCAGTCTAGCAGTATCGCCGTCATGCACCGCCAGCGCGCGGCGGGCCGACTGGCTTGACAGCGGGGGGGTGAAACGACAAAATTCCGCCTCTGCGCAAGGCGCATGGTTCCGGATTGTGGCTAGGTAGCTCAGCCGGTTAGAGCGCATCACTCATAATGATGAGGTCGGCGGTTCGAGCCCGCCCCTAGCTACCACATTCGACGAAAGGCGGCACCGGCAACGGCGCCGCTTTTTTTTGCGGCGGTGTTCTTTCTGTAGAAATCAGAAGGGTTTGGTGACGGCCAGCAGGACGATGACGACCAGGAAAGCCGAAGGGACTTCATTGATCCAGCGATAGAACCGTGCCCCGCGACGTCCTGGGTGTTCGGCGATCTGGCGCATCAGACGCCACAGGTAGAGGTGATAGCCTGCCAGCAAGGCCACCAGCGTCAGTTTCAAATGCAGCCAGCCGCTGCTGGCGTAAGCCTGCCAGGCATAGCCGATCAGCAGCCAGATCCCGAGCAGCGCCGTGCCTGTGGCGCCAATGGTCATCATCACGAACAGCCGGCGCTCCATGATCTCGAATCGCGCGCGTTCCGCGGCATGGCCCGTCTCGCAGTGATAGACGAACAGCCGGGGAAGGTAAAATAGGCCGGCGAACCAGGTCACCATGAAAATCACATGGAAGGCCTTGACGGTAAGCATGCGCGAAGCTCCTTTCTGGGGCTGTTCTTTGGATAGGTGCCCGTCGGCGATCATGGCAAGCCTGACGTGGTGTCGCAAGCGGGTGCGCAACCCGAACCGACTGGGGGGAAGACGAGTGATTTCAGCAGGCATTGTGGGCGGAACGGGCTATACGGGCGTGGAATTGTTGCGCCTGTTGGCCAGTCATCCTGAGGTTCGCGTGGATTGCATGACCTCTCGCGGCGCGGAGGGGACGGCCGTGGCGGATCTCTTTCCCAGCTTGCGGGAGCGCATCGATCTGATCTTCAGTGGAATGGATGTCGATCATCTGTCGCGCTGTGATGTCGTATTCTTCGCAACGCCCCATGGTGTGGCGTTGGAGATGGCCGGTGCATTGCTGGCAGCCGACACCCGCGTGATTGATCTATCAGCGGATTTCCGCCTGCCGGATACCGCGCTGCTGGCGCGCTGGTACGGTCTGACCCCGCCGGATGAAGCGGTTTTCAAGCAGGCGGTTTACGGGCTTCCCGAAGTCAACCGGAAAGCGCTACGTTGCGCACGCCTGGTTGCGAATCCCGGCTGTTATCCAACGGCCATCCAGCTTGGATTCCTGCCGCTCCTGGAGCAGGGTCTCATCGATCCCGCACGACTGATTGCGAGCGCGGCCAGTGGGGCGAGCGGGGCCGGCCGGGGCGCCAAGATCGAGACTTTGCATTGCGAGGTGGCCGAAAATTTCCACGCCTATGGAGCCACCGGACATCGTCACCTGCCTGAAATCCAAATCCATCTGGAGCGCGTCAGCCGGCAACGGGTGGGCCTGACGTTCGTGCCCCATCTGGCACCCATGAACCGGGGGATTCACGCGACCTTGTTCGGCTTCCTGCGCGAGGGAATCTCGGAGGCGGAGTTGAACGCCCTGTACGCTGCGCGCTACGTCGACGAGCCGTTTGTCCAGGTTCTGCCGCTCGGCCAGCATCCGGCGACCGCCAGTGTGCGGGCGGCCAATACGTGTCAACTGGCGATTTTTCGGCCCCAGGAAGGCGATACCGTGGTGGTTCTTGCGGTGATCGATAATCTGGTCAAGGGTGCAGCCGGGCAAGCCATTCAGAACATGAATCTGATGTTTGATCTGCCCGAGACGATGGGTCTGGAGGCCTTGCCAGTCACGCCCTGAGGCGCGATCGCGCATTGCGACCCCCCTGGGCCGAGGCTGCATCCCATGGGGCAGCCGGCACCGCTGGTGCTGGTGTTGAACGCTTGGTTTGTGGTATCAGTTGGCGTTGTTCAAAGTCGTCTGGACTGCTATCCCGGCGTTCCACTGCATCGACCTGGCGAGGCTTTGCAGACCATTCCAGCGGCCGGGCTTCGAGACGGGCACGATTCACTAATCGTGCAGGCACCAATCGATCCAGTATGATCGCCCCGCAAAGCTTGAGAAGGAGTTCAAGCGATGAATTTCAAATTTTCCCAAGATCAGGAAATGATGCGTGATTCGGCCAAGCGCTTGTTGGCCGATCTGTCAACCTTTACGGCCGTGCACAAGATTCTCGATTCGGATGCAACCCACGACGCCAACCTATGGAAGCAGATGGCCGACGCCGGCTGGCTGAGTACGGCCATTCCCGAGGAGTACGGTGGTGCCGGCATGGGTTATCTCGAGCTGGCCGTGCTGGCCGAGGAAATGGGCAAGTCGCTGGCCTGCACGCCCTTTGCGTCCTCCATCTATTTCGCGGCCGAGCTGATCAAGGCGGCCGGTTCGGAATCTCAGAAAGCCAACCATCTGCCCAAGCTGGCCATGGGCGAGTCCATCGCGACCGTGGCCTATGCCGAGAAAGGCCGAATCGATGCCGGCGGGGTGCAGGTCAAGGCCCAGGGCGGCAATCTGACCGGCACCAAGACGCCGGTGGCCGACGGTCTGTGCGCGGATCTGGCCATCGTGTCGGCGCGGGACGACCAGGGCGTTTCCCTGTATCTGGTCGATCTGACCGCTGGCGGTGTGAGCCGGGAGTCGGTCGCGACCATGGACCGCACCCGCAAGCAGGCACGGCTGACTTTCAACGGCGCCCAGGCAGAACTGCTGGGACAGGCCGGCCAGGGCGGAGCCCTGCTCGAGGAGGTGTTCTACAAGGCTGCAGCTCTGCTGGCTTTCGAACAGGTGGGCGGTGCGCAGAACGCGCTCGAAATGGCGACCCAGTACGCTAAAGAACGTTATGCTTTCGGGCGGCCGATTGGCTCGTTCCAAGCGATCAAGCACCGCATCGCCGATATGTTCGTGAAGGTCGAGATGGCCCGCTCCAGCGCCTATTATGCGGCTTGGGCGCTGGAAAGCGCGCCAGAGAAGCTGCAGCAGGCAGCCAGCGCTGCCCGCGTGATGGGCATCGACGCCTACGGTTTCGCCGCCCAGGAAAACGTCCAGATCCACGGTGGCATCGGATTCACCTGGGAAGCCAATCCCCACCTTCACATGAAGCGTGCCAAGCACTTGGAGAGCCTGCTCGGCGGCAGCATCGTCTGGCGTGAGCGACTGATGCGCAGCATGGAAGCAGCCGCCTGATCGGGCGGGATTTAGGATTGGGAATCTTCAGGAGGAAAGGAACATGGATTTCAACGATACGCCGCAGGAAGCGGAATTCCGAGCCGAAGCCAACCGCTGGCTATCCCAGAACGCCAAGCCCCGTAGCGAATCGGGCAATATGATGAGCATGTTCGCCGAAGCTGAGGGCGGCGATCTGCGCGGTGAGGCGGAATGGAAAATGGTCCGCGATGCTCAGGCATGGCAGCGCAAGAAGGCCGACGCCGGTTGGGGTGTGATCACCTGGCCGAAGAAGTTCGGCGGTCGTAGCGGCAATATCATGCAGAGCGTGATCTGGGGGCAGGAGGAGTCGAAGTTCGAGACTCCGGCCAATATCTTTATGATCGGCATCGGCATGGCAGGTCCGACGATCATGACCCACGGCACCAACGAGCAGAAGGACCGCTATCTCGAACCCATGCTGCGCGGTGAAGAGGTCTGGTGTCAGCTGTTCAGCGAACCCGGCGCTGGTTCCGACCTCGCCGGTCTGCGTACCCGGGCCGTCAAAGATGGTGACGACTGGGTCATCAACGGCCAGAAAGTATGGACGTCAGGTGCCCACTATTCCAAATGGGGCATCCTGGTCACCCGCCACGATCCCACGCTGCCCAAGCACAAGGGCCTGACCTATTTCATCGTCGACATGGAATCGCCGGGCATCGAGGTGCGGCCCATTCGCCAGATTACAGGCGGGGCCAACTTCAACGAAGTGTTTTTCAACGACGTGCGCATCCCCGACAGCAACCGCCTCGGCGCGGTGGGCCAGGGCTGGGCGGTGTCTATCACCACCCTCATGAACGAGCGCATGAGTATCGGCGGCGGTGGCGGACTGTTCGGCGGTGACAATGGCCTCGGCAGCATCATCGCGCTGTTGCGCGACCTCACGGTCGACGGACGGCCAGCGCTCGAGCACGACGCCGTGCGCCAGAAGATGGCCGAGTTCGCGGCCCGCTTTAAAGGGCTGGAACTGACCGGTTACCGAACCCTGTCGGCCCTGTCGCAGGGCGCCATGCCGGGCTCGGAAAGCTCGATCATGAAGCTTGCGATGGGCCTGCTGGTGCAGGAAATGGCGGCATTCATCATGGAACTGCAGGCGGCTGCGGGAGTGCTGACCGACAAGCAGGAAACGTTGATGGACGCCATGTGGCAGCAGGCATACCTCGGCATCCCGGCGATCCGCATCGCGGGCGGCACCGATGAAGTCCAGCGCAACATCATTGGCGAGCGGATCCTCGGCTTGCCGACCGACATCCGTCTGGACAAGAACGTGCCCTTCAACGAGGTACCAACCGGTCCCAGCAAGAAGGGATGAAAACGCGCGCGTGACACACAGTCCCGGCATCGCCTAAGGATGCCGGGCCTTGCCCGATTCAGCCCGCCCTGGTCTTGGGGCGGGCATTTTGATTTTCATTCATCAAGGAGATTTGGCCATGGCCAAGCAAGTGCCTCTTGAAGAGGGCTATCTCGTCATTCCCGAAGGCGAGGGCGAACGTCCGCGCCTGCTTGGGTCCTACAGCCCCGAGGCGAAGAAATACTTCTTTCCGCGCCGCATGCAGTGTCCCATTACTGAAACCCCCGTTGAGGATGTGGAATTGTCCTCCGAGGGCGTTCTGTATTCCTGGACCTGGGTGCTGATGCCCTTCATGGGCGCCGCCAAGATGGGCGATGGCAAGGCCCATGGCGTGGGCCAGATCGACCTGCCCGAAGGCGTGCGCATCCAGGCCGTGATCAGCGGCCAGATGGGCGACTGGGAAATCGGCATGCCCATGGGGCTGGTCGCGCTGCCGGTGAAGAAAAAGGGCGATACCGAATTGTGCACCTTCGGCTTCGAGCCGATTCGCAAGGGAGAATGAGGGATGTTGGAAGACGTCTATGTGGCCGGCGTAGGGATGCATCCCTTTGGCAAACACGGCAAGAGCAACAAGGAAATGGCCTATGTCGCCGGCAAGGCGGCGCTGAAGGATGCGGGCATCAAGTTTCGTGACGTCGGCGCGCTGTACAACGGCTACATCATGGGCGATATGACCGAAGGCGTGGCCATCGCCAAGGATTTGGGCCTGACCGGCGTGCCTGTGGTGCATGTGGAGAACGCTTCGGCCACCGGTTCCACCGCGTTTCGCGAAGCTTGCCTGCGCGTGGCGTCGGGCCAGGCCGATATCGCCATGGCGCTCGGTTTCGACGACATCGTGCGCATGGGCCAGATGATGATGCAGATGTTTGCCGCCCAAGGGCCGCGCATCGAGAGCATGGTGCTGCCGGCGGCATTCTTCGCCTTGTGGGCGGTGCGTCGCACCCACGAGTACGGCACTTCCCCGGACATCTATGCCCGCATCGCCGCCAAGAACTGGAACCATGCCCGTCACAACCCCATGGCCCAGCGCCAGTCCGATCATGAGGTGACGCTCGAGGAAGTGCTGGCCTCCAAGCCGGTGGCCCATCCGCATACCACCATGATGGCCTGTGCCACTGGCGGCGGGGCGGCCTGCGCCATCGTCACCAACAAGAAATGGGCGAAGAAGCTGGCCAATGGCCGGCCGTTGGTGCGTGTGCTGGCCTCGCAGCTGCAATCCGAACAGTACGTCGACGGGCACATCTTCATGGGCGCCGTGGTCGGCCCCAGCGAGCTGACCCGCACCACCTCGCAGGCGACCTATGAGGAAGCCGGCCTGGGTCCCAACGACGTCAGCCTGGTGCACGTGCATGATGCGTTTCCGATCGAAGAGCTCATGTACTACGAGCTGATGGGCTTTTGCGGTGACGGCGAAGGCGACAAGCTGGTGCTGGAAGGCGCCACCGAAATCGGCGGGCGCATTCCGTTCTCGACCGACGGCGGCCTCATTGCCCGCGGTCATCCGGGCGGTCCTACGGGCCTGGCCCAGGTGTGGGATGCCACCCTGCAACTGCGCGGTGAAGCCGGCCAGCGCCAGGTAAACGATGCGCACACCGCGCTGGTGCACATGATGGGCGCGGGTTCGGTCTGCGTCATGCACATGCTGCATCGCGAAAACGCCTGAACCGTCTTCTGGCGTTCGCGCCGGTTTTGGGTTCATGGAGTGCCCCCGGTCTGACCGGGGGCTTTGTTTCACCTCAATCGCTCCTCCGCATGACACCTCATCTCATCCGAATCGGGTCGGTTCGCCCCGACGCGGCCGGACACACTGAACAAACCGCTCCCGTCCCGCTCTAACCAAGCACGTCATGCGGACAGCGTCGCCGAGCTGTCGTCATCGAATGGATTCATTCGGGTCTCCCGATGGCCGGCAGTCTGCCGGCTTCTCCCAGGTGCCGTGCAACTGCGGCGCAGGTCCGCGTCTTTCTTGAGCCATCTCAGGAGACACGCCATGCGAAAAGAGCAAGCCGCTTTGCGCAATGCACTGATCCTCGCTGCGACCCTGGTCGTGTGCCTCGTCATCCTGGTCGTGATGGCGCACGGCCTTGCGGGAGGGTAACCATGAAGCGCATCTGTTTTCTGTCCCCCGATGAAGTCCATGCCCATGCCGCGATTCAGGCGCTGCGCGAGCAAGGCGTTCCCGATCGCCACCTCTATGTGGTCGCGGGCGAGGGCGTGCAAACCGAAGGGCTCCCGGACGCTGGGCCGGAGGACGACGATTTCATCCCGGCCTACAAGCGCGGTCTGGCGTTGGGTGGCGCCGGTGGGCTATTGGCAGGCCTTGTCGTGATGACCTTTCCGCCGGCGGGCCTCGTGGTGGGTGGTGGGGCGCTCACTCTGGCAACCTTGGCCGGGGCCAGTCTGGGAGGACTGGCCACCGGCCTGGTGGGCACCGGATTTTCGAGTACCCGGCTTGAGCAATTCAAGGCCGCCATCGAAGCTGGTTCGCTTATCATTCTGGCCGATGTCGAAGATGCCGACGTCGCGCACTGCACGGCCGCAGTACAGGCGCTCGGCCCCGAAATCGAGGTGATCGGCTTCGAACCGCCCGCGCCGATCGTCCCGTGAGGAGGGTGCGCTCCCTGTTTGCCGGTCGGGAGTTGCGGACCGGTGCATTCAGGCGATGGAGAAATACCTCGCGCCCGGATTGAAGCGGCATCGTGTGTGGCGCATGATGCCTGCTTTGGTTAACTACGGGTGACTCAACAATGCACCTCGACGCCTGTCCCTGGTGCGGCCAGGATCCGCTTTATCGCCGCTATCACGACACCGAGTGGGGCGTGCCGGTGCATGACGATGCGGTCCTGTTCGAGTTCCTGGTGCTGGAGGGCGCACAAGCGGGTCTGAGCTGGCTCACCGTGCTGCGCAAGCGCGAGCACTACCGGCAGGCGTTCGCCGGGTTTGATGCCGAACAGGTGGCGGCATTCGATGCGGCGCGCATCGAGACCTTGCTGCAGGATCCGGGCCTTATCCGCAACCGGCTCAAAATCGAATCGGCCGTGAGCAATGCACGTGCCTTTCTGGATGTTCAGGCCGACTTCGGTAGCTTTGACCGCTATATCTGGGATTTCGTGGACGGACGATCAATCGTTAACCATTTCACGTCCATGGCCGAGGTTCCCGCCGTCACGCCGCTGGCCGAAACCATCAGCCGGGATCTCAAGCGCCGGGGCTTTCGCTTCGTCGGCCCGACTATTGTCTATGCCCACATGCAGGCTACCGGTATGGTCAACGACCACCTGACGGCGTGCCCCCGGCACCGCATCTGTGCCGCGCTGAGCTAGTCAGTGCAGGACCCTTGGAACAGGCGCCCGGGGTATCTCCAGGTTACCCGACGGCGTGCGGATCCTGCGGGCTGGCGTGATCCGGATCGCCCAGCGATGCCTCATGGCGCAAGAGATCCGCAAGAGTCTGTTTGCCCAGCACCGCATGGCGCGCCTCACCCAGCTGTCGGATCAGCGACCGTATGGCCGGTGGGGTGCGGCTGGATGCGGGTGTGACCGTTGGCGTGAGAATGGTTTCGAGCGTGATCTGTTCCGGTGCTCGGGCGAGAACCAGGCGAGGGGGGTCATCGGTGGAGCGTACCAGCAGGTCCTGTGCGATGAGCCAGCGGACCGCGTTTCTCAGGGAGGCCACCGGAATGCCGATGGTGCTGGCCAGCGTTTCCAGGCCCGCCGGTGCCAGGCCGTCGTGATGACGGCGTGCCACGGCATGCAGGAGCGCCAGCGCATGATATTCCGCGTCGGATTCGTCCAGTTCGCCGGCCCCGGGGAGGGTAGCAGCCGGATACTGCACATAGAAGGCAATCTGGGCGCCGACGAGCAGAATGGTCCAGACCACATTCAGCCAGATCAACAGCAGAATGAGAATGGCGAAACCGGAATAGATGGCGTCATAGTTGGTGCTGCCCGCGACAAAAAACGCAAAGGCCTGTCCGCCAACTAACCAGGCCAGCGCGGCGAACAAGGCACCACAGAGCGCCGCATGCCAGCGGACGTGGGTATTGGGCAGATAAATATAGATAAAGCTGAAGATGGCGGTGAAGACGACCAGCGGTGCAACACGGGTAATGAGCGAAAGGGCCATGCCCAGCGGCTGCCAGTCGCTGAGACCCCGCACCACTTCGGCGCCCATCACGGAGGCGAAGACCCCGGTAGCGACCAGATAGAGAACCGGCGCCAGCAACACCACGACCAGGTAGTCGTTGAAGCTCCGGGCCAGTGAGCGCGCTTCGCTCACCCGCCAGATCTGGTTGAATGCGCGTTCGATCTTCTGAATCAGGGAGACCACGGTGTAGAGCAGGAATCCCAGACCCACCGAACCCAGTACCCCGACCTTCATGTTTTCCACAAAGCCAATGATGCGTTCGGTCAGCTCCGCGCTTTGCGGACCCAGGGGCGCCAGCAGTTGAGCGATGAGCGGCTCGGCGACGTTGTGGGCGCCAAAGGCCTTGAGGATGGAAAAGGCCAATGCGAGGAGCGGCACCAGGGATAACAGAGTGGTATAGACCAGGCTCATCGCCCAGAGCGCAATCTGACCCTGACCCAGGTCCCGTGCGGTGGCCAGCGCAGCTCGCGCCGCCAGCAGCAGAATGCGTCGGGGTCGGGAGAGCCGGCCCGGATCGATCGATCCGAGCCGGTCCAGCCACCGACGTGGCGAGGAAGGCGTCACGCCGGCGCGGCCTCCGGCAACAGGCCCAGTTCTTGCTTGAGCTGGTTCTTGAGGATCTTGCCGTTGGCGTTGCGCGGCAGAGGCTCACTGCGCAGCTCGATGCGCACCGGCACCTTGAAACGGGCCAGATGGCCGCCTACATGCGCCTGCAGTTCCTCGACGCTGACGGAGTGGCCTGGTGCGATCTGAACCACGGCACCGACTTCCTCGCCCAAGACCCGGTGGGGAATGCCGACGACCGCCGCATCCATCACGGCCGGATGGCTGTAGAGCGCATCTTCCACCTCGACGCAGTAGATGTTCTCGCCGCCGCGGATCAGCATGTCCTTGGCCCGATCGACGATATAGAGATAGCCGTCCTCGTCCATGCGCGCCAGATCGCCTGTATGCAGCCAGCCATTGGTGAAGGTCGACGCGTTGGCTTCCGGTCGGTTCCAGTAGCCTTTGATGACGTTGGGTCCCTTGACCCAGAGTTCGCCCACCTGCCCGCGCGGCAGCTCGCTGCCGTCGGCGCCGACGATCTTGATCTCGGTGACGGGCGCCGGGCAGCCCACACTGTCCGGTCGGCGGTGATACTCCTCGGCCGAGTTGCTGGTGCACAGTGCCGAGGTTTCGGTCATGCCGTAGCCGTTGCCCGGATCGACCTTGGGGAAGGTCTGGCGGATGCGCTTGAGCAGTTCGGGAGCGGCCGGGGCGCCGCCGTAGGCGATGTTGGTCACGCACGACAGATCGTGGTTGGGCAGTTCGGGATGTTCCAGCACCTGCCAGACCATGGACGGCACGCCGCCGAAGGTGGAGATGCTTTCGGCCTCGATCAGTTCGATGGCCCGCTGGGCGTCCCACTTGTACATCATCACCAGCTTGCCGCCGGCCAGCGTCATGCCGATCAGGAAGCCGTGGCAGCCGGTGACGTGGAACAGCGGTACGGAGAGCAGCATGCTTGGCCCCACCATCTGCATGCCGCCCGTCGGGTCCTCGCCGCGCAGGACGCTGGCGCGCATGCGCACGAAGGCGCCGCTGATGAGATTCTGGCAGACATTGCGATGCGTGCCGAGCGCGCCCTTGGGTTTGCCCGTGGTGCCGGAGGTATAGAAGATTGTCGCGTCGTCATCCGGTGCGATGGTGGCCTTCGGCAGCACCGCCTTTTCCGGCAGATCGCCCCGGAAACTGTGGAAGTCCAGTACGCCCTCGGGCAGAGCGCCGGAGCCGCGGGCGACGATGATTCGTTCCAGCGCCGGCAGGCGGTCCAGATGGGGCGTGATACGTTCCAGACGCTCGGCGTCGCAGAACAACACGCGGGCGCCGGAATCGGCCAAGCCAAACTCCAGTTCGTCCCCGGTCCACCAGGCATTGAGCGGGACGATCACCGCGCCGATCGACACGGTAGCCCAGAACACCATCGGCCATTCGGGCAGGTTGCGCATGGCCAGTGCGACGCGGTCGCCTTGCTGGATCCCCAGGTCTTCGACCAGGCGCGTGGCGAGCGCTGCAACAGCCCGGTAATGCTCGGCGAAGGTCCAGCGCTCGTCTTCGTAGACCAGATAATCCTTGGCGCCATGGCTGCGGCTGATGTCCAGCACCGTGCGCAGCGAGGGCGGGGCGGCCTTCCAGACCCGCGTCGGCACGCCACGGATGTCGATTTCCTCGATGTTGAAGAGACCGGGCTTGCTGGTGAGCTGTGTGTTGGCCTGCTCGATGGTCAGGGACATAAATGCACTCCTTTGCATTGGATCGTTTTGTGTGGTGAGTTTACCGGCTTCGCGCCAAGCGCATGCGACAGGGTCGGGCCTGCCGCCGAATCGATTGCGGTCGCTTCGAGTGTATCAAGGCAAGGGGATTCCCTCATCCTCCCCGGTAACGCAGCCGGGTGCGCTGATCCAGCCGGCGCAGGAATTCAGCCATGATTTCCTCGTAGAGCTGCTCCTTGAGGATCTGATCCTCTACGCCGGCATCAATGTTGGGATTGTCATTGATTTCGATGACGCAGACGCCTTGCCGGGTCTGCTTGAGATCGACGCCGTAGAGGCCTGTACCGATCAGCCGCGCGGCTTTGACGGCGGTCTTGATCACCGCAGGCGGCACGCGTTCGAGCGGCAGGGTACGCGCCGCGCCTTCCACGACACCGCCACCGGCCTTGTGCTGATAGATCTGCCAGTGATCCTTGCTCATGAAGTACTGGCACGCGTAGAGGGGTTGGCGGTTGAGCACGCCGATGCGCCAGTCATACTCGGTGTACAGGTATTCCTGGGCCAGGATGAGATCGGATTTCTGAAACATGCGTTCGGCGACGTCCTTGAGCTCCGCCGCATCGTGCACCTTGGTGACGCCCACCGAGAAGGCGCCATCGGGGATCTTGAGCACCACGGGATAATCCAGCGGCGGTTCGAGCTCAAGCGTGCGTTCGCGCCGCAGGATCTGAGTGGCTGGCGTGCGGATGCGGTGCGTGCGCAGTAGCTCGGCGAGATAAACCTTGTTGGTGCAGCGCAGGATGGAGATGGGATCGTCGATCACCACGAGCCCTTCGGCTTCGGCGCGCTTGGCGAAGCGAAAGCTGTGATGGTTGATGGCCGTGGTTTCGCGGATGAACAGTGCATCATATTCGGCCAGACGGCCGTAATCCTTGCGGGTGATCAGTTCGACGTCGAGCCCAAGGCGCTTGCCTGCACGGATGAACGCCTTGAGGGCGCGTGGATTGGAGGGAGGCAGGGCGTCGGTGGGATCGTGCAGGATGGCCAGGTCGTAGCGGCCGGGTGAACGTCGCCGCGGATTCTGCCAGACACCCGCCAGGTAATGCTGCAGCGCCTCGGCGAACAGTTGACGCTGGTCGCGATCGAGTTCGGACAATCCGATGGGGCGCACCCGATGGATCTGCCAGCGATTGTCCTGGTGCAGGTCGACGGCCAACAGCGGGCACGGCAGGCGCTCGAACAGATCATCGGCCAGATCCTGAAACGCCGGATTCGATGCGCGACCGAGGAAGATCCACAACCGGATCTCCCGCGCATCGTGGCCGCGCAGGTATTTTTGGAGGTCTTCATCGAGGTCTTCGGTCAACGGCTCGTAGATGGTCTTGCGGGACAGATCTAGCGCCGTGCCGACACTCGGGAGAATCCGCTGGCCCCGCGCTTCGGCCAGGAGCGAGCAGTAATAGCCCATGCTGCCGTAGCGATAACCACGGCACAGGTTGATGACCCGGAGTTGCCGGTCGGCCGCCAGATCGGTTTCGTCGTTGGCATCGATGAAATCCTTGGCCGTCATCAGCGGCAGCGGTGGCAGGTCGGAAGGCCAGTCTGCGGGACGTTCGATCAGAATCAGGTGTTTGCTCATGCGTGGGTTGCAATGCGTGGTGGGCGGCGGCGAAGGATGATGACGGCGCGCTGGCCGCTCTTGCCGTAGCGCGCCATGCCGGTGAATTCGGCTTTCAGAATGGGAAGATTCACGCAATCGGTCGGCGTTTTCCCCATCGCATAATCCACATAGGGGTCATGCATGTAAAGGAAGTGTGCATCGAATCCGGTCACCACGACCCAATGCGGGAATTTCTCGCCGTAAAGGCGATAGGAGCTGATCATGACGATGGGCACACCGCCGGTCTGCAGCTCCTGTTCGAGATCGGCCACGGACACCAGCCCGTATTCCAGGCGGATGTCGCTTTGGCGGATTTCCTCAAGCTGGTCTTCCTGCACGAGCGCAATCACGGCCTTTTTTTCCGGCGAACGGACCGAGTCGACGAACAGCGCGGTCTGGTCCTTGACCCGCATGGTCACCTCGAATCCGCGCCGGTGGGCTGCCAGCGCCAGCCCGTACGGACCGCAGCCGCCATGACCGGATGTCATGAAAATGGTGGTCGCCTCGCGCCACAGCCGCAGCTCGAGCTTGCGGTCCAGCACGATGGTTTTATCCAAGGTTTTCATGGCCATCATCAGTGCCGCCGGTCCGCAAGTGAACTCCAGCGTTTGTTCATAGAATGGGACGTGGGTCAGCGATGGCTCGGGCCTGGTCTCGAGGGTTTTTTCCAGCCGCAGCCCGTCGCCATGGTCTTCGTAGTATCCCGGTAGCAGGCGCATTTCCCGATAGCCCGCCCGATGATAGAGCGCGCGCGCCGGCTGGTTGTCAGCTCGAACTTCCAGACGGAGCGCGGCGTAACCCCGCGCCAATGTGACGGCTTCGGCGGCGCTCAGCAGGCGGGCCCCCACACCCATCCCCTGACGTTCGGGCAGCACTGCAAACGAATACAGGCGGCCAAGCGCTGTACCGGCGTGGAACAATACCAGGACATAGCCGTCCACGACCGCGCCGGTTTCATGCACCAGCGTGACCGCCTTGGCACGGCTCAGCAGATGGCGGAAGCTGCGCCGGCTGAGCCGGTCGGTCACGAAGCAACGCTGCTCGATCTCGAGCAGTGCGTCCAGGTCGCTCAGTGTGGCGGTGCGAACGGTACTGGCCGGGTTTCCGGGGAGATCGGGCACGGGTTCGTTCATGCCACGGGGAATTCAAGCGCCCAGGCGCACTGCTCGAGTCGGGTGAGACCGCGCTCGGCGAAGCGCGGTTCTGCGGCGAGCGCATCTTCCACGGCGAGGACGCGCGCCTCGGCCAAGGGTCCGTAGAGCGTCCGTACCTCGGACTCCGGAACGGAAAAGGGTGGGCCTGCCATGACCTCTTGCGGGTATTCCAGCGTAATCAGTAAGCCCCAGGCGCCGGAGGCGAGCAGATGGGCGGCGTGGACGGCGTAGGCCGAGCGGCGCTCGGGAGGCAGGGCGATGAGCGCAGCGCGGTCGTACAGGCCGGTGCAGGGTGCGCCAAGGTCGGCCGCGGTGAACTCGAAATAATCGCCTTCCAGCAGGGTATAGGGCCCGGCCTGCCAGATCCGGCCCGGACCTTGCGTGCTCACGGCTGGCTCGAGTCCGTGCTCCGCGAAAAACGCGTCGATAGCCGCCGCGCTCAGTTCGATGCCGACCACCGTGCAGCCAAGGCCGGCTAGGTAGACCATGTCGAGGCTCTTCCCACAGAGCGGGACGAGGACACGTCGCCCGGCGAGTGGCGCCCCGTATCGGGCGAGCATGGGGTGGACACGGTCAAGGTGAAAACCAATTTCCCCGCGCGCCCAGCGCGCGTGCCAGAACTGCGGATCCATGCGCATCCATCCCCGAGACAAGAGCGTCGATTGATGCGTCATCATAGCGCATGGCCGTGCCGTCGGCGGCGTGGTCATGATGTTGCCATCGGCCCGGTTCATCCTGAGGTAACACGGACGGCATCAAGGAGCAACGCATGCCCGGGACCCGAATGACCGCCAGACTGCTCAAGGTGGTGGATGGCGACACGATCAAGGTCGAGCTGGATGGGCGCAGCGAGTCGCTACGGCTGACGTGTCTCGATACCGAGGAAAGCTGGCCAGGCGGCACCAAGCCGGTGACCGAAGGCGGGCGGCAAGCGTCGGCGTGGGCCAAGGAATGGTTCGATGCCGATGCCGAGGGCGCGCCCACGACGGAGGTGATGCTGACCTTGGAATTCGACACTGCCGATCCGCCCTCGTTGGCCATGCTGCGCCATCGAGGCAATTACGGTCGGTTGCTGACCTACATCTGGCGCGATGCGGTGAACTACAATCTGGCCGCCGTGGCGGCGGGCTGGAGCCCCTATTTCGTCAAGTACGGTCGTTCCCGGCTCTATCATCGCGAGTTCCTGGCGGCTGAAGCGCACGCCCAGTCCGTCGGCAGCGGTATCTGGGATCCTGATCTCAATGGCCATGGTCCGACCCGCGACTACACCCGGCTGATCCCGTGGTGGCAGATGCGCGACGGCTGGATCGAGGGCTACCGCGCGGCAGGGCCGCATACCGGCGCGCTCTCCGTGCGGCTGGATCACGCCCATCTGGTCACCGCGGCCCAGCGGGGCGAACCGGTCACGGTGTTCTGCGACCTGCAGGGCGGCATCAACCGTTGGGTCGGCGATAGCGCGCTGATCTATGCCGGATCGCCCGCGCAACCCTTCAATCTGTGGATCCCCGATCGGCAGGCGGCCTCGGCGCAGGACCTGTTGCGTCTGTTGGCGACGCGCTATACCGGCGAGGGCCGGCAGAACTACGTCTACGTCACGGGACAGGCAAGCCTGTATCCGCCGCAGGACGGCGGCAAGCCGCAGATCGTGCTCACCGATCCGGGCCAGCTCAGGGATCTTCCGCCGGGCTGACGCCGCGGGTATGCATGGGTTGCGGGGCAGTGCTCTTACCGCCCCATGCGGCGCGTGATGAGCGTCTGGGTGACCCGGCCGATATAGCCGGACGGATCGAACAGGCCGGTATGGACCGCGCCGAGACCATGGTCGAACAGTTCGGCGCGTGCTTCCAGACAGATCCATTCGGATACCGGCAGTCGCAGCAGATGCAGGCTGATGTCCGCATTGATGCAGCCGGTCTGGTTATCGACATGGAGCTGGCCGAGGCCGTTGCCGAAGTCTGCCAGCGCGGCGACGCGCACGAACGGGGACAGTTCTGTCCCGTGCACCACCGGCACGGCGCAGCGTAGCCAGGCCGTACCCTCGCCGCGCAGTGCGAATCCGTGGACTCGCTTGGCTTCGATGCAGTGGTGCATGCTGGGACGCCGTTGGTCGGCATCGGGAAGTGCGCGGCCCATCAGATCGGTGACCGGCAGGGTGTCGGGATCGGCGGGAAGCGGACGCTCCGGTCGAGCGTGATCCGGCACCGTCACGTCATTGGGCATCAGCTTCAGCGCCTGCGCCTTCACCACGATCCGGTCCTCGTGCCGTAACGTGATGTCGAGCACGCACAGGCGGGTACCGCTGCGGACGACGGCCACATGGGCCGTCAGCGGGGCCAATGGCACCGGGCGCAGCAGGTCGATGCTCAGCCGGGCGAACTGCAGTGCGGGAGCGGGGTCGGCGGCCTCCAGTGCATGCGCGACCAGACCGCCGGTGGCACCGCCGTGCAGCAGGCGTGGATCCCACGGGCCGATCGCATAGCGGGTCGGGTGATAGCGCCCTTGGTTGTCGGTGACGAACAGGGCAGGGGTCGTGTCGTCGATCATCGTTGTATGGCCGGCGGTGGTGGCGGCTTGTCGCCGAATCAGGGAATACGCGTATCCGATCGGGTTCGGGCAGGATCCGAACCGGCGGCACGCCGCGAAGCAGCGCAGTTTAACGGCTTGAGGATGGCGCGCAAGTGTGACCGCGTGGCCGGGGCATGCGCGTGACGGACTCGCCTTGGGTGGCCGCTTATGCTTAACATCGGCGTTTGCGCCCCGGGGCTCGTGTCCCGGACCTGTACCGAATGACCCGTGTCGTACGGGATATCGTTGGAGTAGTGTCGAGCGATGAACACCGAAACCGCCCTGACCCAGGAACGGGCCGAGCTGTTGCGTGACAGCCTGTCCGGCATGATGCAGAAACTCTTCGAGGCGGGTCCGCCGGATCCAGCAGATGAGCGCAGTCCCATGCAGCGCTTGATGGAAGGGCCCGCACGGGATGAATTCATGACGATGATGAAGCTGATCACCTTTGCGTTCGTGCAGAAGCTGATGCCCTACATGGGCGGTGGTGATCCCATGGACCCGTCGATTCTGGGACTGCAGGGCGCCGCGGTGTCGGTGTCTGGAGAGACCGCAACCTACAGACTCAAACCCGGCCGGCTGATCACGCACTGGGTCAACGAAAAGGGCCAGTACAAGGTTCAGGACGTGGACTTCAAGGTGAACTGGTGGTGGGTGCTGTGGAACTGGCGGTTCGTACGGGATATGCGCCGCAAGATGAAGGAACGGCAGGCTGCATTGCCCGCGCCCGGCGCATCCTGATTACGAAGGCCTCGGGTTCTCCGAGCTACGCACTGCACCGGCGCATTGCCTATCGAGGACACCTGCATCGGGATCGAAGCGTGCGGCCGGGATCCATGATCCGGCTACACGCCTGCCGGCCTGATCAGTGGTGATGGCCGCCGGACCCATGCACATGGCCGTGGGTGACTTCTTCCTCGGTAGCCGGCCGGACTTCACGCACGGTGATGTCGAAGACCAGGGTCTCACCGGCGAGTGGATGATTGGCATCCACCACGACCTGATCGCCTTCCAGGCCGGTCACGGTGACGATGTGGACTTCACCTTCGGCTTCGGTTTGAAACTGCATGCCGATTTCCATGCGCTCGATGCCAACGAACTGATCGCGGTGAACAACCTGGATCAGTTCGTCGTGACGCTCGCCGTAGCCCTGTTCCGGAGGCACCGACACGTTGAACGAATCACCGGCGCTTCGGCCGGCGAGTGCCTGTTCCAGACCGGGCACGATATTGCCAGCGCCGTGCAAATAGGTCAGCGGTTCACCGCTCTGGCTGGAGGAATCGATCAGATTGCCTTCAGGCGTTGTCACGGTATAGTCGATGACGACGACGGTGTTGTCGGCGATTTGCATGGGAATGCTCCGGAATCGGGGGGATGAGGAAAGACCACGCGTTTGGGTGGCCCGGCAAGCAGCTGGATAGGCGCAGACTAACTCAGCGCGCGCAAAAAATCGATCAGGGCGCGGCGGGCGGTCGCGGAGAAGTGGCTGAATAGCGCGAGCAGCTCCTGCTCTTCCGGGGTGATCGTCGTGTTTTGACGCCCCTTGACAGCGCGCCCGCGCATGGACCCATGCCCGGTTGCGAGCCACTCGTAATTGACCGCGAGCAAACGCGCAATTTGCTCCAGCCGGTCCCGGCGCGGCGAGGTTCCGCTCCCCGACTCCCACTGACTGCAGGCGCTGCGGGTGACGCCCAGCAGCTGCGCCAGGCGGGTTTGGGAAATGCCCGTTCGTTCCCGGGCTTGCTGAATACGTTGGCCGATCGTCATGAGAATTCCGCCTGTCGGACTGATCCAGATCAACTATGACTTTAAATATAGCTCGACAAACACCAATGTCCGGCCGAGCCTTGCTGAGTGCATCGGCACGCCGGGCATGGGGCTTGAGATTCCGCGCAAGGCGCCGGATTTCGGCGTTGCACGAGACACGTCGAGCCGATTGTCAGGATGCACCCAATCCACTCGTAATTGCATACTGTCGCCGAATTCCTTTACAGAACATGGCTGTCTCACTAAGGCGCGGTCATCGACGCTTCCGCAACGGGTGCGGTGGCGTCGGGCGAATGGGTCAGCAGCCGTTCGGCGGTTGCATTCTCTGGATCAAACCGCTGCACCATCCGCGCCAGATCCGCTGCCCACCGGCGATCTCCCGTTGCCTCGGCGAGCGTCATGGCTTCACGCAGCAGCTGCTGCCACGCCGCAACGCGCTCGGGCGGCATGCTGATGCGCGACCAGGGCAGCGCGTCCAGCAGCGTTTCGAGTGCGTGCGTCGGCTCACCCTGATCGGCGAGCAACTGCGCCAGTCTCAGGCGATGCGACGGATTGGCCGGATGGCGCGTGACGGCCAGTGCCAGGATGTCATCCGGCCGTTCCGGAAAGTCCGGCGCCATGTGCGGGGCGAGGCTGGGGAAATGCCACAGTAGCTGGCCCATCGCGTCATACACATAAGGATTGCCGCGACTGGCCGAGAGCCAGTGGCGCGCATGCGTGACCGCAAGGCCTGCCCAGATCGCTCCCGTGGGCCCGTTGCGTTCGGTCAGCGCCAGGTCGATGGCCGATGTGGTGAGCGCCTGTTGCGTCGCGACGTGATGGGGGCGCAGCGCGGCAAAGGCGGTGGCCATCTGATAGCGCGCGAGCGGGTCGGTGCGGCGTTCGGCGAAGAGCGGCCAGCGGTTCTGGGCATCGAAAGCCTGGGAAGCCAGCCAGTCCAGCGTGATCGCGCCGACGGCAAGGCTGGCCGCCAAGCCATAGGCCGCGCCGGCCAGGCGCGGATGGGCGGCAAGGCGCACCGGTCGCAGCGGCACTGGCCCGGCGGCGTGCCGGGCGCGCGCCAGCAGCAGGCCGGCCAGCAGCGCCAGCGGCGCCACGTAGAAGATGAAATTCACCGTCGCATGCACGAACAGGCCGAGCACCGGCAGTACGGCGACCCAGCCCGTCAGTGCCGCGCCGCGCCGGCGCCGGTCGTGCGCAGGACCCATGCGCTGCCACAGCCGCCCGGCGAGCACGAGCGTGCACACTCCGGCCAGGATCAGGATCGCCAGAGCGAGGGGCCCGGCTTCGGCCAGCAGTTGCAAGTAGTCGTTGTGCGCCAGATTGCCGTTGGAACCGCGGTCAGCGAGTGTGCGGTGATGCAGGTAGTGCAGCTTGTAACTGCCCAGGCCCTGGCCCGTGACGGGCCGTTCGCGCCACATGGCCAGGGTCGAGCGCCACATGGCGAGCCGATCCTGGGTCGATTGATCGCCGGCGAGATTGACCACCTCGCGGGTGACCGGTGCATCCGGCAGGTAACGCACGGTGCCCCAGGCCAGTCCGGTCAGCACGAGCAGGATCGCGGCCGGCGCGCGCCAGGGCATCGCAGCGCGGCGCAGGCCGATCAGCAGCGGGGGGAGCATCAGCAGCAATACGCCGATCGCCCCGCGCGAGACCGTCGCGAACAGCGCCCACAGCATCAGCGCGAGCACGGCGATCAGTGCCACCCGGGCGCGCCAGTTGCGCGCGCGCGCCAGCGCCAGGAAGACCCCGGGAACGGCAAGGTAGAACAGCGCGCCGAAGGCGTTGAGATCCAGGAACGGCCCATTGCTGCGCCCGCCGAAGCGCAGCCATTCGATCACGCCCCAGACGGCGAGCAGCGTGAGCAGCGCGCCAGTCGCGCACTGTAGTCCGGCAGGGTGTGCGCCGCGCGCCAGCGCCGTGATGCCGAGCAGGTAAGCGAGCGGAAAGAGCCCCAGAATCCAGGCGAACCAGAGGCTGGTGGACGGCAGTGTGCTGAAGGCGACGTTGCCGAACAGCACGATCAGCGTCGCGATGGCCAGCAGGGCGCTGCGCGTGGCCGGAAAATACAGGATGAGCTGCGCCGGGCGGTGCATCGTGCGGGCGGCCGGATCGTCCGGCTGCGCAAGGCCTGCGCCGTCGAGGGCGTTCATCGGGCCAGCCGGACGTGCCTCATCACGGCGCGCTTCGCCAGGCCGGGCAAGGGAGTCGCCAGCGGCAAAGGTCCGGGCAGCCGCATAGAACAAGGCTGCCAGCGCGATGGCCAGCAAGATGAGCTGCGCCTCGGTGCGGACCAGAAACAAGGTCGCAGCCAATGCGAGCGCCAGCGGCCAGAGCGGCGGGGGACGGTGGGTCGGGGTCATGATGTGGTTCCCGGGTGGGCCGAGGCGGCCTGTCCCTAAGGTTCTCGTCACGGCGGCCATGAGCTTGAGCCGCCGGTTGGGTCGTGTGGTGCACTCCAAGCGGCACGCGGTGTCTTCAGGCTCCTGTATTCGTTCGTCATCACGAGGGGCGCAAGGGCCGTGGCGATTCATCGGGGGTTGGTCGGAGCCCGGATGCGCGGGACGGCGTCCTTCGTCAGGCGATTCTGCGCAATGGCGGGGAGGAGAGGGCGGAGCCGGGATCCCGTCACGACGGATTCAAGGCGGGATCGCGGCGGTTGATTGCCGCGTTACCACACCCCCCCGCTGGGATGGGCAGCCGGAAGGAATCCAGCGAGGATCTGTCACGACCGCGATGCGCACCCGGATGCGGGCCAAAAAAAGCCCCCCAGGCCAGGGCATGGGGGGCAGGGTGGTTGGGTCTTCTTTGTTCTGAGTTTCAGGCTCAGCGGCAGTTGGCGGGGCGGTAACGGTCGTCCAATGTACCTCCTGAGCAGTCCCATTGGATGGCGTCAGTGGGCGCAGTGCCGGCAACGAGTGCGGTCGAAGAACCAGCGGTAGGCACCAGAGTCATCGTGCCATTCCCAGCGGCTGCGGTGTATGTGATCGTAATCGTGCCATTAGAGGAACTGATGCCGACGCTTGTGACATTGTCCGTGGCACTGGGTGCCGTCCAGCCTGCACTAAATGCAGTACCAGACATGGCATTTTCAGCCACGGTGGTCTTGGCGGCCGAGGCGAGGCTCATGCCCTCGGTGACGCGGGCGCGAATGGTGTAATCCTGATAGGCGGGGATGGCGATGGCGGCGAGGATGCCGACGATGGCCACCACGATCATGAGTTCGATGAGGGTAAAACCTTGTTGCTTGTTCATGGAGATGTCTTCCTTTTTTTGTGCTTGCACAGGGTGGTCTCGTTTGGGTTCGGCCGGTCGCGTGCACATCCGATCCGTGACTGACCCTAAGCAGACATCGTGCCAGTTAAATAATAAATTGATTTTTAATTAAAAAATTGGGTTTCTTTGCCGGTCGATCCCGGTTCACCGGTCCGGCGTCCGGCGGCTACGGTCAGGATGTGACGCAGGCTGTCAGTCTGTGTACCGGCCGATGTGGCCCGGACGTCAGCAATCGCTATTGCGGCCCCCGGGGCGGTGATGCCAGAGGATCGCACCGAGGACTGCGAGGATGGCCCCGATGAGCCAGCGGCCATTAGGGCAGGCGGAAAGTGCGGTCCAGGCATTGCCCAGACCGTAACCGATGCTGGTGATCACCACCGCCCAGAGCAGCGCGGCCACGGCATTGAGTACGGCGAAGCGGATCGGATCGATGCGTGCCCAGCCCATCAGGACGGGACCGGCGATGCGCAGGCCGATGAGAAAGCGGATCGTCAGAATCAACCGGGTGTGATGCCGGTCCAGCAGCGATTGGAACCAAGGTGCCCGGCGCGCCAGGGGCGGGAGCCGGACCAGCAACGGGGTTCCCCAGCGCCGGCCGATCTGGAACCACGCTTGATCGCCGAGCGTACTGGCCACCGCCGCGATGGCAATCACGGTGGGCAGGTGCAGCAGTCCATGATGCGCCGCGGCGCCGGCGGCGAGCAGCACGCTTTCGCCTTCCAGAACCGCGCCGACGGCGACCGCGATGTATCCGTAGCGGGCGATGAGGGCAGCCAGCGAGAACGCCATGTCTGCAGAACACTCCATGTAACCACGGGACCTGGCCCGGGGAGGCATTATCGGCGATGGCGCGGTACCTGTCTTCCGACGTGTAACCTCGGGCTCGAGAGGGCATTTGTTGATCCAGATCAGGCCTCTGCCGGGCAAGATTGATAGGCTCGAAGCCAGCTCGCCGGTCGGCGCCAGCCCGGTTGTCTGCCCGATGTCACTCGCCGGTCCTTTCCGTTTCCGTTCACGGAGTCTGTTCATCCCATGAAGCGCACCTTCAGCCGGATGCTTGTCCTTGTCATTGCGGCATCTGCGATTGCCCTGCTGGTGTGGACGCTGCTGCGCCCCGATGGGCTGCCGGCCGGCGTGGCCGGTGGCAATGGCCGGATCGAGGCGGTGGAGATCGATGTCGCGACCAAGCTGCCAGGACGGCTTGGGATGATTGCGGTCCGGGAGGGCGATCTCGTCGAGGCCGGCGCGGTGCTCGCTGAAATGGATCAGGCCGCCCTGCGCGCCCAGGCGCGTGAGGCCGAGGCAAATCTCGAGCGGGCCCACGTCGCTGTGAAGACGGCCGAGGATCAGCTGCGCCAGCGCCAGGCCGAACGGCGGGCCGCAGCGGCGCTGGTGCGTCAGCGTGAAACCGAACGCCGCGCGGCCTTGCAGTGGCTGGGACGCATGCGCGAGCTGGAAGCGGCACACGTGGTGCCCGCGCAAAGCCTGGACGATGCGGTGGCCCGTTTCGACGGTGCGCGCGCTGCCGTGGCAGCGGCCTCGGCCCAGGCGGCGGCAAGCGATGCGGCGGTGAGCACGGCGGGGATGCAGATCGAGTCGGCACGATCGTCGGTGCGCGCGGCCGAAGCGACGCTCGAGCGCATCCACGCCGACCTCGACGACAGTGTGCTGCGCGCGCCGCGCGCCGGGCGGGTGCAGTATCGCGTGGCCGAGCCCGGGGAGGTCTTGCCGGCGGGGGGCGTGGTGCTCAATCTGATCGACCTGACCGATGTCTACATGACCTTCTTCCTGCCCACCGCGCAGGCTGGTCGGGTGGCGCTCGGCGCGGAAGCGCGTCTGGTGCTCGATGCCCTGCCCGATCGGGTCATCCCGGCGCGCATTTCCTTCGTGGCCGATGTGGCGCAGTTCACCCCCAAGACCGTGGAGACCGCCGAGGAACGGGCGAAACTGATGTTTCGCATCAAGGCGCAAGTCGATCCCGAACTCCTGCAGCGGCATCTGAGCCAGATCAAGACGGGTCTGCCCGGCATGGCCTACGTGCGCCTCGATCCGGCGACACCCTGGCCCGATGCGCTGCGCACGAATCCGCAGCCATGAGCGGCCGGCCGGGCGCACCCGCGGCGCGCTTGGTGGATGTGGCCTTGCGCTATGGTCCGGTAGAGGCACTGGCCGGTGTCACGCTCGATCTGCCGGCCGGCGACATGGTGGGGCTGATCGGTCCGGACGGCGTGGGCAAGTCGAGTCTGCTCGCGCTCATCGCCGGCGCCCGTAAGATCCAGACCGGCAGCGTCGAAGCGCTGGGTGTCGATATGGGCGATGCTGCCGCGCGACGCCGGGTGCTGCCTCGGATCGCCTATATGCCTCAAGGACTGGGACGCAATCTCTATCCGACGCTGTCGATCGCCGAAAACCTCGCGTTCTTTGCGCGCCTGTTCGGTCATGACCGGCGCGAACGGGACCGGCGCATCGCGGCGCTGACCCGAGCCACCGGCCTGTCGCCGTTTGTGGATCGGCCTGCAGGCAAGCTTTCGGGGGGAATGAAGCAGAAGCTCGGGCTGTGCTGCGCGTTGATCCATGATCCTGATCTGCTGATTCTCGATGAGCCCACCACGGGGGTGGATCCGCTGTCCAGACGCCAGTTCTGGCAGTTGATTGCGCAGATCCGCAACGAACGGCCGGGCATGAGCGTGGTCGTGGCCACGGCCTACATGGAGGAGGCGGCGCAGTTCGATCATCTGGTTGCGCTGGACGCCGGCCGGGTACTCGCCAGTGGTTCGCCGCAATCGCTGCGCGAACAGACCGGTTGCGATTCACTCGAGGATGCGTTCGTCACGCTCCTGCCGCCCGAAAAACGCCATGGCCACCGGGCGGTCCGGATTGCGCCGATGCCTCAGGGTCGGGATAGCGAGATCGCGATCGAGGCCCGTGATCTCACCATGCGCTTCGGCGACTTCACGGCGGTGGATCGGGCGAGTTTCCGCATTCGACGGGGCGAGATCTTCGGGTTCATCGGGTCGAATGGCTGTGGCAAGACCACCACCATGAAGATGTTGACCGGACTGCTCCCGCCGAGCGAAGGGCAGGCATGGCTGTTTGGCAAGCTGGTGGATCCGCGCGATCTGGGAACGCGTCGGCGGGTGGGTTATATGTCGCAGTCGTTCTCGCTCTATGCCGAGCTGTCGGTGGTCCAGAACCTGATCCTTCACGCGCGGCTGTTCGAGGTGCCCGAGGCCGAGATTCCCGGCCGCGTCGCGGAAATGGCGGACCGCTTCGGCTTGCAGGCGGTCAAGGACGCGCTGCCCGGGGCGCTGCCGCTCGGCGTGCGCCAGCGTCTCTCGCTGGCTGTGGCCATGATCCACAAGCCGGAAATGCTGATCCTCGACGAGCCCACCTCGGGCGTGGATCCGGTGGCGCGCGATGCTTTCTGGGCCACGCTGGGTGAGCTGTCGCGCCGCGACGGTGTGACGATCTTCATCTCCACGCACTTCATGAATGAAGCCGAACGTTGCGACCGGATCTCGCTCATGCATGCCGGAAAGGTGCTGGCGGTGGGTGCGCCGGCTGATCTGGTGCGCGAGCGGGGCGTGCAGACCCTCGAGGACGCGTTCGTTGCCGAGCTCGCGGATGCCGCCGAGGTCCACACGGACCCGCACGGCGATGCCATTTCAGCGGTGGGGACTCGCCCGGCTGCCGAGGCGGATGGACTGACCGGATTGCGCGGCTGGTTCGACCCGGGGCGCATGGCGAGCTACGCGCGGCGCGAGGCACTCGAGCTGATGCGCGATCCGATTCGGCTCACGCTGGCTCTGCTGGGTAATGCGATCCTGATGCTGGTAATGGGCTACGGCATCACCATGGACGTCGAAGACCTGACGTTTGCGGTGCTGGATCGCGACCAGACGGCGCTGAGCCGGGACTATGCGCTCAATCTCGCCGGATCGCGCTATTTCCATGAACGACCGCCGATCCGGGATGATGCCGAGCTCGACCGGCGGATGCGGGCAGGCGAACTGGGGCTGGTGATCGAGCTGCCGCCGGGGTTTGCGCGCGATATCGCGCATGGTCGGCCGGTACAGGTGGGGGCGTGGATCGATGGGGCTATGCCGGCGCGCGCGGAAACCATCCGGGGCTATGTGCAGGGCATGCATGTCCACTGGCTGACGCAGCGCGCCCGCCAATCGGGCTACCGCGCCCTGCCGGGGCAGCCGGCCCGTGTCGAGGTGCGCTTTCGCTACAACCCGGATCTCAAGAGTCTGGTGGCCATGGTGCCGGCGGTAATCCCGCTGCTGCTGATGCTGATACCGGCCATGCTCGCGGCGTTGGGGGTCGTGCGGGAGAAGGAGCTCGGGTCGATCACCAACTTCTATGTCACACCGACCACATCGCTGGAGTTTCTGCTGGGCAAGCAGGCCCCCTATGTCGTGCTGTCCATGCTCAGCTTTCTGCTGTTGACGCTCATGGCCGTGACCCTGTTCCGGGTGCCGTTTACCGGGAGCTTCGCAGCGCTGTTCCTGGCTGCCATCGCGTATGTGGGGGCCGCTACCGCGCTCGGCCTGCTGATCTCCACGTTCATGCGCAGCCAGATCGCCGCGTTGTTCGCCACGGCAGTCCTGACCTTGCTCCCGGCGGCCGAATACTCGGGCATCATCGATCCGGTTTCCTCGCTCGAAGGCATGGGCCGGGTGATCGGCCAGATTTATCCCACCACGCACTTTCTGACCATCTCCCGCGGCACGTTTTCCAAGGGGCTCGGATTCGCTGACCTGTCCGCGGCCTTCGTGCCGCTGCTGCTCTCGGCGCCGATTCTGGTGGGGCTGGCGGCCCTGCTCATGAAGCAGCAGGAGCGCTGAGTCATGCGGCTCTCTCATGTGCTGAACCTGGGGATCAAGGAATTGCGCAGCTTGTGGCGCGACCCGATCATGCTGTTTCTGATCCTCTACGTCTTCACGTTTTCGGTCTATACGCGGGCCACGGCCATGCCCGAAACCCTGAACAAGGCGCCGATCGCGATCGTCGATGAGGACCGTTCCCCGCTGTCCACGCGCATCGTCAGCGCCTTCTATCCGCCGCATTTCCTGCTCCCGCGACTCATCGATGCGGCCGAGATGGACGCACGCATGGATGCGGGGTTCGACACCTTCGCGCTCGACATCCCCCCGGAATTCCAGCGTGATGTGCTGGCCGGGCGGTCACCGGTCATTCAGCTCAACGTGGACGCCACACGCATGAGTCAAGCGTTTACCGGCAGCGGCTATGTCCAGACGATCGTGAACGACGAAGTGCAGGCGTTCGTCCGGGGGCATCCGCACAGTCCCGACCTTCCGGTGGATCTTGCGTTGCGCGCACGATTCAACCCCGAGCTGAACAAGTCGTGGTTTGCAGCCATCATGTCCATCATCAACGAAGTCACGATGCTCTCGATCGTACTCACCGGTGCGGCGCTGATCCGCGAGCGCGAACACGGCACGGTGGAGCACTTGCTGGTGATGCCGGTCACGCCGCTGGAGATCATGTTCAGCAAGGTCTGGTCGATGGGCTTGGTGGTGCTGGGCGCAGCCACGGCATCGCTGCTCTTCGTGGTCCAGGCCGGATTGGGGGTGCCGTTGCACGGTTCGGTCCCGCTCTTCATCGCAGGCGCTGCCGTGCACCTGTTTGCGACGACGTCCATGGGGATATTTCTCGGCACGGTTGCGCGCTCCATGCCGCAGTTCGGGCTGCTGCTGATGCTGGTGCTTTTGCCGCTGCAGATGCTCTCCGGCGCCAGTACGCCCCGCGAAAGCATGCCGGAGATCGTTCAGCTGGTGATGCTGGGTGCGCCCAATACCCATTTCGTCATGCTCGCTCAGGGTATTTTGTATCGGGGGGCCGGCTTTGGCGTGGTCTGGCCGCAATTCCTTGCGCTGGCTGCCATCGGCACGATCCTGTTCGCATTGGCGCTGGCGCGGTTCCGCCGGGCGCTGGCGACCATGGCCTGACGCCTGTCACTCGTGGTGTTCAGGCGTGCGCGGCGCAGGCACCCGGCGATTCAGGGCGCCATGGATGATCGCATCGGGCACAGCGCTGCTCCGGCCCTGAACTTAGTCCAGGCCGAGTTTCTTAAGGCGATAGCGCAGGGCGCGGAAGGTGATGCCCAGGGAGCGGGCCGTGGCCGTACGGTTCCAGCGATGTGCTTCCAGCGCCTTGAGGATGGTTTCCCGCTCGATGCTTTCCAGGGCGCCATCCAGATCGGCGGATGCAGAATCGGTCACGGACGAGATGACGTCAGGTTCGGTCTCCTCGGGGGTGAGTCCAATGGGTGAATCGGTGCGGATGGCGGCGGTGAGCTGGAGGTGCTCGGCGGTGATCACGCGACCGTCGCACAAGGTATAGGCCCGCTGGAGAATGTTCTCGAGTTCCCTCACGTTTCCGGGAAAGGGGTAGGCAGCCAAGGCCCGCTTGGCGCTGTCATCGAGACGCGGCGGGATGTCACCGGCAATCTGGCGCAGGATGTGTTCGATCAGTTGCGGCAGGTCTTCGCGCCGCTCGCGCAGCGGCGGAACGCGCAGCTCGATGACGTTGATGCGATAATAGAGATCCTGCCGAAACTGTCCGGTCTGCAGCATGTCATGCAGGGGTTTATGAGTGGCCGAGAGCAGGCGGACATCGACAGGTACCTCGCGACTTTCCCCGACAGGACGGACCGCCCGTTCCTGAATCGCGCGCAGCAGCTTGACCTGCATGGGTAAGGGCAACTCGGCGACCTCGTCCAGAAACAGGGTGCCGCCGCTCGCGGTCCGGAACATGCCGGCATGGTCATTTACGGCACCGGTGAAACTGCCCTTCCGGTGACCGAACAGCTCACTTTCCATCAACTCGGCTGGCAAGGCTCCGCAGTTCACGGGAACAAAGGGTTCCTCGTTTCGATTGCTCTGAGTATGGATGAGCCGCGCGACCAGCTCCTTGCCCGTCCCCGATTCGCCGCTGATGTAGATGGGCGCCTGGCTGCGGGACACCTTGGCAATCATGCCGCGCAGCCGGCGCATGGGCTCCGAATCGCCCAGCAGGATATGACGAGTCCGCCGCTCGGGCCGTGTCGTGCTGGCTTTGACGGCGGCGGCGACGAGCCGGCGCAGCATGTCGAGATCGACGGGCTTGGAGACGAAATCATAGGCACCGGCCTTGAGGGCTTCGACGGCCGATTCCACATTCCCATGGGCCGTGATTACCGCCACGGGCAGGTGCACCCCCATGGTGGCGATTTCGCGAACCAGATCGATTCCGTTGCCATCGGAAAGCCGCATGTCGGTGAGGCATAGGGCGTAGCGATGGCGCCCCAGTTGTTGACGCGCATCGGCGAGACTGGCGGCCTTGTGGCAGTTCAGCCCCATCCGCTCGAGGGTCAGGTCGAGCAGTGTCAGGATGTCCGGTTCATCGTCGACGAGCAGTACAGCGGGGCGTTGCTCCTGCATGAGGTCATTCCTTATTTGCAATCGGCCAGTGGCAGGGCGATCCGGAATCGGCTGCCTGGATCGGGTTGGGCCAGATGGGTAAGGCTCGCGCCATTGAATTCACACAATTCCCTGGATAGATAGAGTCCAAGTCCTGTCCCGCTGCGGCTGGTGGTGAAGAACGGCTCGAACAGCCGCGCGGCCGCTTCGGGCGAGATCCCACCACCGTTATCGGTCACTTGAAGATGAATTCGGCCGTTGCCGGGGAATCTTTCGCATTCGATCGTGATCACCACCGGTCCGTCAGCCGGACGGCCATGATGCCGTGCGTTGTCGAGCAGATTGGTGAGCACCTGCGACAGGTGTCCGGGGTCCATGCGGACGCGGGTATCCGGCGCGCCGCAGTGCAGGTCGATTCGCGCCTCCTGCGGGTCCAGGCCGGTGCGATAGTGCATCACGAACGTGGTCAGCCAGTCGCTCAGGTGCAGGGTTTCCGGGATCGAAGGCCGCTGTCGCGAGAGCTGTAGAATGTCCGTGATGATGGCGTTGATGCGCGCTGCATGGTGACGCACCATGGCCACCAGGGCCTGATCCTGCGTGGGGAGGTCGGCAGATTCGGCAAGCAGCGCGCCGGCATGGCTGATGGCAGAGAGCGGATTGCGGACTTCGTGTGCGATACCGGCGGTCAGTCTGCCCAAGGCGGAGAGCTTCATTTCCTGCATGCGCGCCTTGGCATGACCGAGGTCCTCGAGGATGATCAGCGTGATCGCGCCTTCCTCGCCCAATGGGATGAAATGGACCGCGCACTCTCGGTCGCCATGCGTATTGCGCACGGTCGGCAGCTCGATCTGGGTGAGTCCGCGCCAGCTCAACCAGTATCGATTCAGCTCCGGCGACAGATCAGCCAGCTCGGTGCCGCGAGGTGCCGGGCCAAGCAGTTCACAGGCCTGGGCATTGGCGAGACGCACTCGCCCGCGCGGGCTGACCACCAGCACGCCGTGATGCAGACGGTCGATGATGACCTCGTTGAGGCGAGCCAGGTCCATCAATTCGCGGCGAGCCCGATAGGCAACTTGCGCACTGTCATTGGCGCGAAGCGTCAGAATATTGGCGCCCCACGTCGTCCCGAAGGCAGCAGCACCCAAGAGTCCTGCATGCGGCCAGATGACGCCATCACCGCGGAGGTAAGCGATCGCGGCGAAACCGAGCACGTGCAGACTGGCGAGCGCCGCATAGCTCAGCGCTTGACGCCGAGGCAGAAGAAGGCCTGCGCCGGCACAGGACAACAACAGGACAAGCCCCAGGCCGCTGCCCAGCCCACCGGTGGCCCAGATCAGGATGCAGATCCAGGGCAGATCGAGGCCCAGCTGCGCCCAGGCTTGTATCGCCAGTGGGGGCCGTCCCCGAGCGAGGGTCACCATCCACAGGCTGCTGAGCGCGATTTGGCCCAGCAGCAGCACGCGAAACGGCGCTTCGGACAACCGTTCCAGGCCGGTATCGACCGCGAGTGTCGACAGCCCTAACAGTAGGAATGCGAAACCCAGTCGAAACAGATTCAGCAGCACCAGCAGTCGGCGCACCGGACGATCGGGTGGGGCATTTGGCCGCAATCGGGGCCAGGCGCCGGTTGCAAGGGTGGAATCGGTCGCTGAGGCGCTCATGGGTGGCGGCCACTCTCGGACGGAAGTTTGACGGCTGGTGTAGTTCGCACCAAAAGAAGCAAGAAACGCGCCTGAAACGTGACGCTGCAGCGTGGCATTGGCCTTGGCTGTGCGTGTCAAGTGGAGGACAATACAGCGCCGCCAGTTTGCGCTATCGCTACCGCCCCAAGGAGGGTCCCGCCTCATGAATCTGCATGAATACCAGGCCAAACAGCTGTTTGCCGAATTCGGCATTCCGGTTCCGGAAGGTCGTCCAGCCACGACGCCAGAAGAAGCGCAAGCTGCCGCACAGGGACTTGGCGGCGGTCGTTGGGTCGTCAAGGCGCAGGTGCATGCCGGTGGGCGGGGCAAGGCGGGCGGCGTGAAGCTGGTTGAAACCCCGGAGGCGGCCGCAACGGCCGCGCAGGGGATGCTGGGCACCCAGATCGTGACTCACCAGACCGATGCCAAGGGCCTGCCGATTCACACCGTGCTGGTCGAAAAGGCCGGCAGCATTGCGCGCGAGCTGTATGTGAGCCTGCTCACCGATCGGGCGACGGAAAGCGTGGTCTTCATGGCCTCCGCCGCCGGCGGTATGGACATCGAGGAAGTTGCCGCAACCACGCCCGAGAAGATCATCACCGTCACCGTCCCGCCGGCGCAGGGCTTCTCGGCCTACCAGGCGCGCCGGCTCGCCTTCGGTATGGGTCTGTCGGGCGATGAAGTTCCCCAGTTTGTCGCCATTGCCGAAGGTCTGTACAAACTTTATGTGGCCAGTGATGCCAGCCTGATGGAAATCAATCCGCTGATCGTGACCAGCGAGGGCCGGCTCGTCGCACTTGATGGCAAGATCAACCTCGATGACAACGCGTTGTTCCGCCAGAAGCGCCTGGCCGATTGGGAAGACGCCAGCCAGGAAGACGCTCGTGAGCACGAGGCGGCTTCACATCATCTCAACTACGTCAGCCTCGACGGCGAGATCGGTTGCATGGTCAATGGCGCCGGGCTGGCGATGGCGACCATGGACGTGATCCAGCTCTACGGTGGGACACCGGCCAACTTTCTGGACGTCGGTGGCGGCACCACCGCCGAACGCGTCACGGCCGCCTTCAAATTGATCACCGCGGACCCCAAGGTGCGCGCCATTCTGGTCAACATCTTCGGCGGCATCGTGCGCTGCGACCTCATCGCCGAGGGCATCATTGCCGCGGTCAAGGAGGTCGGTCTCGAACTGCCCGTGGTGGTGCGCCTGGAGGGCACCAACGTGGATCGCGGCAAGGCCATGCTGGCCGAAAGTGGCCTCGCCATCATCACGGCCGAGGATCTGGACGACGCGGCCCGCAAGGCCGTCGCAGCAGCGAAGGCTTGAGGAGCGCATCGATGAGCATTCTGATCGACAAGAACACCCGTGTGATCTGCCAGGGCTTTACCGGCAAACAGGGCACCTTCCATTCCGAACAGGCATTGGCTTACGGTACGCAGCTGGTGGGCGGCGTGACCCCCGGCCGTGGCGGACAGACGCATCTGGATCTGCCGGTATTCGACACGGTGTACGATGCGGTGGCGCAGACCGGCGCCGAGGCGAGCATGATCTATGTGCCCGCGCCCTATGCGGCCGATGCCATCCTGGAAGCTTTCGATGCCGGCATCCAGGTCATCGTGTGCATCACCGAGCACATCCCGGTGCAGGACATGGTCAAGGTCAAGGCCGCCATGCGCGGCAGCAGCGCCCGGCTGATCGGCCCCAACTGTCCCGGTGTCATCACCCCCGGCGCCTGCAAGATCGGCATCATGCCGGGCATGATCCACTCGCCCGGCAAAGTGGGCATCGTCTCGCGTTCGGGCACACTCACCTACGAGGCGGTGTTCCAGACCACCCGGCGCGGACTGGGCCAATCCACCTGCGTCGGGATCGGCGGCGACCCTGTGCATGGCATGAACTTCGTCGACTGTCTGCGTCTGTTCCAGGACGATCCGCAGACCGAAGGCATCATCATGGTCGGCGAGATCGGCGGCGGTGAGGAAGAGGATGCGGCCGCCTTTATTCAGGCGCATGTCAGCAAACCCGTGGTCGGCTACATCGCCGGCGTCACGGCGCCTCCCGGCAAGCGCATGGGCCATGCCGGCGCCATCATCACCGGTGGCAAGGGTACGGCCGAAGGCAAATATGCGGCGCTGGAGGCGGCGGGTGTCGCCACCGTGCGTTCCCCGGCCCAGCTCGGCGATCGCATGGCCCAGTTGCTCGGCGTGAACTGAAAGGAGTTTAAGGATGGCCCGGATCGTCATGGCCCAGCTCGATTTCTGGGTGGGCGATGTGGCGGGAAACACCATGCGGATGATCGAGGCGGTGCGCGACGCGCATGCACGCTTCGCGCCTGATCTGGTGGTGTTTCCCGAGTTGGCGCTCACGGGCTATCCGCCTGAGGATTTGCTCTGGCGGCGCGGCTTGCAGATCCGGGTGCAGGAAGCGCTTGTTCGGCTGAAGCGGGAGGCGTTGCCGGTCGCAATTGTCTTCGGTTATCCCGAATACGCCGTCGATGGGTTGTACAACGCAGCTTGCATCATCGAAGGTGGGCAGGTCGTGGCGACTTACCGTAAGCACCGTCTGCCCAATTACAGCGTCTTTGACGAAAAGCGCTACTTCACGGCTGGCGATGCCCCATGCGTGTATGAGTGTGGGGGGCTCCGATTGGGCCTCACCATCTGCGAGGACATCTGGGGTCCGGAGCCGGCTGCTCAAGCCGCGGCGGCGGGCGCCCAGGTGCTCCTGAATATCAATGCTTCGCCCTTTCACGTCGACAAGGGCGTGGAACGCAGCCTCGAACTCGCGCAGCGGGCGACCGAAACCGGTTTACCCATTGTCTATGTCAACCTCGTCGGTGGGCAGGACGAACTGGTGTTCGACGGGGAGTCGCTGGTCTGCAATGCCGAAGGTGGCATCGTCTACCGAGCACCCGCGTTCGCCGAGGGCCTTCACGCTGTTGATTTCGACGATTGCGGAAAGCCGCTGGTTACGCTACCGGTGGCCGAACCGCTTGGCCTTGAGGCCTCGGTGTACAAGGCTTTGGTCCAGGGCATTCAGGACTACGTCAATCGCCAACGGTTCCGTGGAGTGGTCCTGGGCCTTTCCGGTGGGATCGATTCGGCGCTCACGCTCGCGCTCGCCGTCGATGCCTTGGGGGCCAATCGGGTGATGGCGGTGCTCATGCCATCCGCGTACACCTCTGCCATGAGCATCGACGATGCCCAAGCCCAAGCCCAGACACTTGGGGTACAGTCGGTAGTGCTGCCGATCACCGAATCGTTCATGGCATTCAAACACACGCTCGAACCGGTGTTTCGCGATCTGCCCGAGGATGTCACCGAAGAAAATCTGCAGGCACGCATTCGCGGCGTGCTCCTCATGGCCATCTCCAACAAGACCGGACGCATGGTGCTGACCACGGGCAACAAGAGCGAGATGGCGGTGGGCTATGCCACCCTGTATGGCGACATGGTGGGTGGGTTTGCACCACTCAAGGATGTCAGCAAGACGCTGGTCTACCGGCTGTGTCAGTATCGCAACCTGCTGGCTCCGGTGATTCCGCAGCGCGTCATCGACCGGCCGCCATCCGCCGAATTGCGTCCCGACCAGAAAGACAGCGATTCATTGCCCGCCTACGATGTGCTCGACGCCATACTGGCGTTGTACGTGGAGCAGGACCTTCCGCTGTCGGAGATCATCGCACGCGGGTTCGACGAGGCGACGGTGCGGCAGGTCGGACGCATGGTCAAGAACGCCGAGTACAAGCGCCGCCAGGCCCCACCCGGCGTCAAGATCACGCAGCGTGCTTTCGGCCGAGACCGCCGCTATCCCATCTGTTCGGGTTATTGATCTGTTCAGACCGAGAGATAACCGGTGATCTTGGCAATATCGGCATCCTCGCGGCGATCCTCGTGGATGATGCAGCCCCGCTCCAGAACCAGAATGCGATCGGCAACGGTGAGGGCGAAGCTCAGCACCTGTTCGGACACGATCAGCGTGATCCGGCGCAGCTTGCGAATTTCGTTCAAAGCATATGCAATCTCCTTGATGATGGAGGGCTGAATTCCTTCGGTTGGTTCATCCAGGAGCAGCACGCTCGGATCGGTCGCCAGTGCCCGGGCGATGGCCAGCTGCTGCTGCTGTCCGCCCGAGAGATTGCCGCCTTTTCGGTGACGCATCTTGAACAGGACCGGAAACAGCTCGAACAGCTCATCGGGTACGCGATTCGTGCCACTTTTCTCAAGCCCCGTCTGGATGTTCTCCATCACGGTCAGCGCCGGGAAGATCATCCGGCCTTGGGGGACATAGGCCATTCCGTGCTGTACCCGGCGATGGCTGGGCAGTCCCGCCAGTTCCGCACCTTCCAGCCGAATGGCGCCACTGCGTGCCGGTAGCACGCCCATCAGTGCCTTGAACAATGTCGATTTACCCATGCCGTTGCGTCCCATGAGGGCCACCGTCTCGTTGGGTGCCGCCTGAAAGCTGACCTCGTTGACAACCTGGCTTTGGCCATAGCTGACACACAGTCGATCCACTTCGAACATCGCTGATTCCTCGTCGGACGGCGTTGTCACGCCGGTCAATGACCGAGATAGACTTCCTTGACCCGGGGATCGTCGTGCACTTTGTCCATCGAGCCTTCGACTAGAATCTTGCCTTGGTGCATAACGGTGACCTTGTGGGCAATACTGCGCACGAAATCCATGTCGTGTTCGATGATGAGCATGGAGCGTCCCTGGCAGATGCGGGCCAGCAATTCGCCGGTCTGCTGGCGTTCGCGGACGCTCATGCCCGCCACCGGTTCATCCAGCATGATGAGTTCGGGCTCCTGGATCAGCAGCATGCCAATCTCCAGCCATTGTTTCTGCCCGTGGCTCAGGATGCCGGCCATGTCATCCAGGCGATCCCGCAGAAATACTGCCTCGGCCACTTCTTCGACCCGAGTTCGCACGGCGATATCTTGGCGGAATCCCAGGCTACCGAAAACGCTGCGCCCCTTGGGATAGGAGACGACCAGATTCTCGGCCACGGTCAGATTCTCGTAGATAGTCGGATTCTGGAATTTCCGGCCGACACCGGCCCAGACGATCTCGTGCTCGGCGAGCCGGGTCAGTTCCCGATTATGGAAACGGATCGATCCACTGGTGGCGCGAGTCTTGCCGCAGATGAGATCGAGCACCGTGGTCTTGCCGGCGCCGTTGGGGCCAATGATGACCCGGATCTCCTCTCGATCCACATAGAGGTTCAGTTCATTGACGGCCTTGAATCCGTCGAAGGAGACGGTCAGGTCTTCGATCGCCAGCAGAAAGTCGGTATTGGATGCGGTGTTTGGACTGGTCGTCATGGCTTGGATCACTCCTCACTTTGCTGAGCGAACGGCGGGCGTATCGCGGCGCAGGGCGGGCATGGGGAGCCGTTTGTTGATGAACCTCATCACAGGGGACCCGTAGCGTTCGACGAGTCCGGCCAGACCGCGGGGGAAAAACAGGACAGCGGCAATGAACAGACCGCCCATCAGATACAGCCACAGCTCTGGAAAGGATTCCGAAAACATGGTCTTGGCAGCGTTGACCAGCAGTGCCCCGTAAACGGCACCAATAAGCGAGTAGCGGCCGCCTACGGCCGCGTAGATCACCATTTCGATGGAGGGCACCACGCCGACGAAGGACGGGGACATGAAGCCGACCTGTAAGGTGAACATCGCCCCACCGATCGCCGAAATTGCGGCTGCCACGCAGAAGATGAAAATCTTGATGTTGGCCACATCGTAGCCGGAGAAGCGCATGCGGTCCTCCTGGTCACGCAGCGCCACCAGCAGGAGCCCCAGCTTGCTGGTGAGGATCAGCCGTGACAGCAGAATGACCACCAGCAACAAGGCACAGGTGACGAAGTACAGCAACCATTTGGCCTCGTCGGTGCGGATGTCCCAACCCATCAGGGTACGCAGGTCGGTGATCCCATTGATCCCCCCGGTGTAGCCCTGCTGGCCAATGATCAGAATGGTCAGGATGGAAGCGATGGCCTGGGTGATGATGGAAAAATAGACGCCCCCAACCCGGCGCTTGAAGAGAGCGAAGCTGATCAGCCAGGCAAACAGGGTTGGCAGAGCGATGATGGCAACGAGCGTGAGCGGCAGGCTGTAAAACGGTTTCCAGAACCACGGCAGGGCAGTGAGTTGATTCCAGTCCATGAAATCGGGAATGCCCGGCGTGCTCTGGATGGCGGTATTGGCAGGACTCGACGCCTCGAGTTTCAGGAACATCGCCATGCAATAACCACCCAGACCGAAAAAGATGCCTTGGCCCAGGCTCAGGATGCCGCCGTAGCCCCAGCACAGCACCAGACTGACGGCCACAAAGGCATAGGTGAGGTATTTGCCCACCAGGTTGAGCCGGAATCCATCCAGCACAGTGGGCAGGATGATGAGGATGAGGATTGCCAGCAGGACAAATCCCGCGAGGCCTCCTCGACCGCCGAAAAGCTTGTTCACTACTTGATTCATGAGCAACGGTCTCCCTCGCGGCACTGGTTAGCGGCGAATGCGCATATTGAACAGGCCTTCCGGGCGTAGCATGAGAATGATCACTACGGCCATCAGGGTGATCACCTTGGCCATGGAGCCGCTGGAGAAGAATTCCAGGATTGACTGCGCCTGGGCGATGGTGAACGCCGAGGCGATTGTGCCCAGCAGGCTGGCAGCACCACCGAACACCACGACGAGGAAGGTATCCACGATATAGAGTGAACCGCTTGTCGGACCGGTGGAGGCAATGGTGGTAAAGGCGGCACCCGCGATCCCGGCGGTGCCACAGCCGATGGCGAAGGTCATCCGGTCAACCCGTGTGGTATCGATGCCGACGCAGCCGCTCATGATGCGGTTCTGGACCGTAGCCCGCACGCGCAAGCCCCAGCGTGACCGAAACATGAACAGGAACACGGCGCCCGTGGTCACGATGGTGAGTCCCATTACGACCAGGCCGTTGATGGGGATTTCGATGGTATCCGTCAGTGACACCGATCCCAGCAGCCATCCGGGCAGTGTCGGACTGACCTCGCGTGCCCCGAAAGCGGAACGGAATGTCTGCTGCATGATCAGGCTGAGCCCCCAGGTGGCCAGCAGTGTGTCAAGGGGACGTTTGTAGAGATAACGAATCAATCCCATCTCGACCAGATAGCCGACGGCGAAGGCGATCAGAAAGCCGACGATCACCGCCGTGAAGAACATGTAGTCGAGCAGGGCGGGTGCGTGCAGCTCAGCCCAGTGCGACAGCCAGTAGGTGGTATACGCGCCGATGGTGAGAAACTCCCCGTGCGCCATGTTGATGACGCCCATCTGCCCAAAGATGATGGCCAGCCCCAACGCCATGAGCAGGAAGACACAGAACAGGCTCAGCCCGCTGAATCCCTGCATGGCCAAGATGGAACCGATTTCCGACCAGGTGTAACCCGCCATGTGATGCGCTCCTGAACGAGATGAATCCAGTCACCGGAGGCCCGGCCTCCGGTGAGCGCTCGATTCGCTTATTGGTAGCCGGCCGGGAAAGGATTCGGCTCGATCAGTTCCGATTCATAGACCACCTTGGCCTGGCCATTCTCGTCCCATTGACCTACCCGCAGCTTGCTCCACAGATGGTGGTTCGGATGAATCTTTACGTAGCCTTCCGGGGCAGTGTTGAGTTCGAGGCCGGGTGATGCGGCCACGACCTTGTCGATGTCGAAACTGCCGGCCTTCTCAACGGCCGCCTTCCACAACCAAGGGCCGAGATAGGCCGCCTGGGTCACGTCCCCGATGACGCTGTCCGAACCCCACATCTCCTTGAACGCCTTGACAAATTTTTGGTTGTTGGGGTTGTCGAGGCTCTGAAAGTACTTCATGGCGGAATAGAAGCCCTTCATGTTTTCCCCGCCGATGCCCAGGACCTCATCCTCGGTCACGGATATGGTGAGCAAGGTCTGCTTTTCCGCCGTCACGCCAGCCGCCTTGAGCTGCTTGTACCAGGCCACGTTGCTGCCGCCGACCACCGCGCTGTAGATCACATCGGGCTTCCTGAGCTTCGTCTTGTTGATGACCGAGCCGAAGTTGGTATGTCCGAGCGGAAAGTACTCTTCGGCCACCACCTTGCCCTTGAGGACATTCTCGATGTGCTTGCGGGCGATCTTCATCGAGGTGCGCGGCCAGATGTAGTCCGAGCCGATCAGATAAAAGGTCTTGGCATTCTTTTCCTTGGCGATCCAGTCCAGGCCCGCGAGAATCTGCTGGGTCGCCTCCTGGCCGGTATAGATCACATTCTTGGACTGCTCGAGCCCTTCGTAGAACGTGGGGTAGTAGAGCAGGCCGTTTTCCTTTTCGAATACCGGCAACACTGCCTTGCGCGAAGCCGAGGTCCAGCAACCGAATACCGTCGCTACGCGATCCTGGACCAGCAGCTTGCGAGATTTTTCGGCAAAGGTTGGCCAGTCGCTGGCACCGTCTTCCTGGATGATCTCGATCTTGCGACCCAAGACACCACCCAGATCGTTGATCTGCTTGATGGCGAGTTTCTCGGCTTCTACCGATCCTGTTTCGCTGATCGCCATGGTTCCCGTGACCGAATGCAGGATGCCAACCTTGACGACTTGATCCGTGACCGCGAGGTTGGTGGTGTTCACTTTCGCGGTCGGATGGTCAGCGGCCCCTGCAAGGCCACCGGTAGCCAGCACACCCGCGATGATCAGCGCCAGACATCGACAGGATGAAATGAAGCGATGAGAGGCAAGGTGAAGGCGCATCGGCAATCTCCTGAGCAAGTGGCCACAATCGAACAAACCCTCGGGAGCAAGGATCAGGCCAGGGAGATGGTTTGTTTGAAGTACGACCGTATAATATGCAACCATCTGAAATTAAAAGGTTCGCAGCGCGATTTCGGTGTACTTCGATGCACGGGTCGGATGCGCTCACTGACATTGTCACGCTTTGCCGGCCAATGTCCGGGCGGACGACAATCTGCCTATAACGCATCGATCCCAAGCTTGCTCATCCGGTAGCGCAATTGCCGGGTGGTCATTCCCAAACGCCGAGCGGCTGCACTCTGGTTACCCCCACTATCGCGCAGGGCTTTCTCGATGGCATGGCCCTGGGTGTGGTGAACCTTGAGGTAGTGTCGCGGCTCACAATCGGCGGAAAGGCCATGCGGGGCGGAGAGCAGAACGTCCGTTGACGTCTGATCCGGCTGATGCAGTTGGACGGTGGATTCGTCCTGCAAAATGAGCGCGATCTGTGTCGCCGTGACGATCAGACCCTCGGCCATCACGATTGCGCGTTCCATGACATTCTGGAGTTGCCGGATGTTGCCCGGCCAGTCGAAGGATTCGAGTCGCCGCAGTACCCCATTTTCCAAGGTCACATTGCGCTCGTAGCGATGGTTCAGTTCGTTGAGGAAATGCAGCGCGAGGATCTTGATGTCACCGTTGCGCTCACGCAGCGGCGGCAGATAGATGGGGACCACGCTCAGCCGATAGTAGAGATCGAGCCGGAAGCGTCGCTCGTTCACCAGCTGTCGCAAATTGACGTTGGTTGCAGTGAGAATCCGGAAATCGACCGGGATCACTTGACTCGCGCCCACGCGCTGGACCTGCCGATCCTGTAGCACGCGCAGGAGTTTGGCTTGCAACTCCAACGGCATATCGCCGATTTCATCCAGGAACAGCGTTCCGCCCTCGGCCGCCTCGATTTTTCCCTTGCGGGTTGCATCTGCGCCGGTAAAGCTGCCTTTTTCATGACCGAACAGTTCCGATTCCAGCAAAGCAGCGGGGATGGCGGCGCAGTTGATGCAGATAAAGGGGCGTTCGCGCCGATCGCTCTGTTGATGAATGAGCCGCGCAAACTTTTCCTTACCGGTGCCTGACTCGCCGAGCAGGATCACCGGCGCTTCGCTGCGCGCGACTTGCCCGGCCTGTTTCAGCGCTTCGAGCAACACCGTGCTTTCGCCGATGATCCCGTGAGCGAGGCCGTTTTGCCGGATGGACCGCCACAACTGCTGATTTTCGGTGACCAGGTCAGCCGTACGCTGACTGACGAATCGCTCGATGCGCATGATCTGACCGATCATCGCTGCGGCGATGCGCATCAGCATCAGATCATCGTCGAAGCGGTGGCGATGGGCGCCATCCTTCTGGGCAGCCAGCACCGCGATCGGCCGACCCTCTGCCAAAATCGGAACCGCCAGAAAGGCGATGGGGCCGAGGTAGCGTTCGTCCCAGGAGGTGATGCGTGTCAAGTAGATCGGTTCGCTCTGAATGTCGGCGACCAGACCAATGGTGCCGGTGCGCATGACATATCCCGTGACGCCTTGATTGAGGGGAACGGTGTAGCCACCGGAGGTCATATGGTGCGCGTCGAGGCCGTAGCTGTGACGAACTTCGAGATACACGCCACTGGGATCGGGGACGCTCACGCGGCCGCCATTCAGACCGCGCATCTGCGCAAGCAATCGCAACATGGCGACGATGATGCTATCCGGGTCGAGCCGGCGCTCCTGCAACTTGGCCATTTCCAGGATCAACTGGAGATCGCTGTTCGAGCGAAGTGCTGAATCGGGCACAGAAGAGAGCGTCGGATAGAGCGTGCTGGCCTGATGACTCATCGAAATCTCCGTTGGCGCATGTGGATAGCAAAAAGCAAGGAGCGCGCCGTTTACAACGCATTGAATTTGCTACCAGTATGTACGAGGACTGCACCGATCAGGTGCGGGCCGCAAGGCAGCCTGGGGCGGCCCGATTTTCAAATTTGAACAATGTCGAACAATCTGGCCGCATTTCCGGCAGGCGGGGGGCACGTTTGGCAGGCCCTTGATCTAAATCCCTTGAAATAAACAAGAAATACCGGCGTATCGCATTGGCCTGGACTTTGCCTGAGAGCTCCCGTCGGTGCTCGCCATCCGCTCCGGGATGCCAGGCGAGCCCGCGATGCGTGTCCGGGACCTTCATGCAGGGGAAAACGATATGTTGCAGACGTTGATCGAGGTCGATGTGTCCAAGCCGGCGGCCGAACAGGGTGGCGTCATTCATAACCGCTGGCACCCCGATTTGCCGATGGTGGAGATGGTCAAGCCAGGCTCCAGCTTCCGCGTGCAGTGCCTCGACTGGACTGGCGGCCAGATTCTCGACAGCGACTCGGCCAACGACATCCGCGACGTCGATCTGACCCAGGTGCATTACCTCAGTGGCCCTATCGGTGTGGAAGGTGCAGAACCGGGTGATCTGCTCGTCGTCGACATTCTCGACATCGGCACCTTGGCGGAGTCGGACTGGGGTTTTACCGGCCTGTTCGCCAAAAGCAACGGCGGCGGGTTTCTCACCGATCATTACCCGGACGCTCGCAAAGCCTGCTGGAACTTCGAGGGCATCTACGCCCAGTCGCGGCATATCCCGGGGGTGCGTTTCGCCGGCCTCATGCATCCGGGGCTGATCGGTTGCCTGCCATCTGCCGACCTGCTGAAGATGTGGAACGCGCGGGAACAGGCGCTGATCGCGACCGATCCGAATCGCGTTCCGGAACTTGCCCTGCCGCCCAACCCTGCTTCGGCGGTGATGGGGAGACTCACGGGTAGTGCGGCGCAGGCCGCTGCCCAGGAGGGCGCACGCACGGTACCGCCACGGGAACACGGCGGCAACTGCGACATCAAGAACCTCTCCCGCGGGGCCAAGGTGTACTTTCCCGTTTATGTGAAAAACGCTGGCCTGTCGATGGGCGACATCCATTTTTCCCAGGGCGATGGCGAAATCACCTTCTGCGGCGCGATCGAAATGGCCGGCTGGATTGATCTGCATGTCGAGGTCATCAAGGGTGGGATGGAAAAATACGGCATCAAGAACCCCATCTTCAAACCCAGTCCGCTTGAGCCGCGTTACTCCAACTATCTGATATTTGAAGGAATTTCTGTGGACGAGGCGGGCGAGCAATACTATCTCGACGCGCACGTCGCCTATCGTCAGGCTTGTCTCAATGCCATCGCGTATCTGAAGAAGTTCGGATATACCGGTGAACAAGCCTATGCCATCTTGGGGACCGCTCCGGTTGAGGGGCACATCAGCGGCATCGTCGACATTCCCAATGCCTGTGCCACGTTGTGGATTCCAGCCGAGATTTTCGACTTCGACATCATGCCCAACGCATCGGGACCGGAGATCATGGTCAGCGGCGGGGCCGATCTGGCCATGGCCGGCTGAAGTATTACCGATTCATCCCGGTCGACAATCCGTTCTGGAGAGCCTGTATGCCCTTGTATGAATACCAGTGCGCCACGTGTGGCCCGTTCACCGAACTGCGATCCATGAGCGAACGCAATGCCCCCATAGACTGCCCGCAATGCGCAGCGGCATCCGCGCGCATGCTGTCGCGGCCTGCCTTGCGTCAGATCTCTTCTGGAAGCTACCAGGCGCATACTCGCAACGAGCGCAGCGCCCATGAACCGCTTAGTCTGCGCCGTGTGCCGCCGCCGGCAACCGGCCACGCGCACGGGCCGGGCTGTGGACATGCCGATCATCGCGGTAAACGTCCGTGGATGTTGGGACACTGATGGGCCCGCTGGTCGCCTGAACTGCGCGATCGCGCCGGCGTTACTCGGCTTGTTCGACCGCGCGCATTCATCCGGTCAGCTGTTCTGAAGTCGATCTGCGGAACCGGCGGCTCCGCCCCTGCGGGCCGCCGCTCGCATCCGGTACAATTCCTCCCTTTGCGCGGCCCACCGGCTGTGCGCAGTTCAGGACCGACCGGAGTCAGCATGTCCCAGATCGCCCAAGAGGCGGCGCGGCGGCGCACGTTTGCCATCATTTCCCACCCCGACGCGGGCAAGACCACGCTCACCGAAAAACTCTTGCTGTTCGGCGGCGCCATTCAGTTCGCGGGCGCTGTCAAGGGCCGCAAGGCCGGCCGGCATGCGACTTCCGACTGGATGGAGCTGGAAAAGCAGCGCGGTATCTCCGTGACCAGCTCGGTGATGCAGTTTCCCTACCGCGACAGCATCGTCAACCTGCTCGATACCCCCGGGCACGAGGATTTCTCCGAGGACACCTACCGCACGCTGACCGCGGTCGACTCGGCGCTGATGGTGATCGACTGCGCCAAGGGTGTGGAAGAGCGCACCATCAAGCTGATGGAAGTCTGCCGGCTGCGCGATACGCCCATTTTCACCTTCATCAACAAGCTCGACCGCGAAGGCCGCGATCCCATGGAGCTCATGGACGAGGTGGAAAAGGTGCTGGGCATCCAGTGCGCGCCGGTGACCTGGCCGATCGGCATGGGGCGCGGCCTGCGCGGCATCTATCACCTGCTGCAGGACCGGGTTTACCTCTACGCCCCGGTGAAGGATGGCCGCGCTCACGAGAGTGACGTGATCGAGGGACTGGACAGCGATGCCTTCACCGAGCGGTTCGGGGCCGATGCGGCGGCCTACCGCGAGGAAATCGAGCTGGTGCGCGGCGCCAGTCCCGCGTTCGACCGGGCGGCCTATCTCGCCGGGCGCCAGACGCCGGTGTACTTCGGTTCCGCGGTCAACAACTTCGGCGTGCGCGAGCTGCTCGACGATTTCGTGAGCTGGGCGCCGCCGCCGCGGCCGCGTGAGACCGAGCAGCGCAGTGTGCAGCCTGAGGAGACCGCGCTGACCGGCTTTGTCTTCAAGGTGCAGGCCAACATGGACCCGGCCCACCGCGACCGCATCGCCTTCTTCCGCGTGTGCTCGGGACGGTTCAGCAAGGGCATGAAGCTGCGCCATGTCCGTCTCGGACGCGATATCCGCATCGCCGATGCGCTGACCTTCATGGCCAGCGAACGCGAACGGGCCGAGGAGGCCTATCCCGGCGACATTCTGGGCCTGCACAACCATGGCACCATCGCCATTGGCGATACCTTCACCGAAGGCGAGATCCTCACCTTCACCGGCATCCCGCACTTCGCGCCCGAGCTGTTCCGCCGCGCCGTGCTGCGCGATCCCCTGCGTCTCAAGGCATTGCAGAAGGGGCTGACCCAGCTATGCGAAGAGGGCGCGACGCAGTTCTTCCGCCCACTCACCAACAACGACCTCATTCTCGGCGCCGTTGGCCCGCTGCAATTCGACGTAGTCGCGCACCGGCTCAAGGCCGAGTACGGCGTGGAATGCCGCTTCGACGGCGTCTCGGTGGCCACGGCGCGCTGGGTCATCTGCGAAGACGCCCGCATGCTCGAGGACTTCCGCCATCGCGCCGCGGACAATCTCGCCATCGACCACGGCGGCGCGCTGGTCTATCTCGCGCCCTCGCGCGTCAATTTGCAGCTCGCCATGGAAAAATGGCCCAAGGTACGCTTCGACGCCACGCGCGAGCACGCCCCGGTCGGGTTCTGAGCGCGGTTCGCGCATCCTGTGGATGGAGGCGCTGTTAATCCGCGTCGATACCCCTTTGCGCGCAACTAACAGCCGGTCTAACACCGCTGTGACTAGACGGCTGGATGTTGTGCAACCAGTCGATCCGATCAGGAGGATCCTGCTGATATCGATCCGTTGCTGCCCTGAGCGTGAATTTCCTCGAGCGCCGTATCAGTCTGGGAGGGCTTTTCCACCATTAGCTGATGGTGCCCAAGGGGATAAGGTTGCACGGTGTGGTCAGCAGCCTCTATTCGGTTAGCTCGTCTGTTCTTCGGCCGCGCGCAGGAAGGCACTGAGCTGTTTGAGTTTTTCCAGAAGCTCGTCGAAGGTCACGATCTCGACGTCCTTGGAATTGCGCCGGAACAGCTCGAAAGACTTCTTCTGGTCATCGCCCTCGGGCGTCCTGCCAATCACCAGGCAGCAATGCACGGCGTAGGACTCGATGTCGTAAAGCCGAGTGTTGTCCTTGATCTGGGCAATCTGCTTTTGAAACTGGTACTTCTGATCGAGTGCCTGATTGATCGAACCCGACAGCTCGGCCGCCGGCGTGTAAACGCCATCGCGAAATGGTGTCCTGTTGAGCATCGACGTCTGCGGCGTCTTGATCTCGAAGATCGCCGTGTTGTTGGTCAGGCTGTTCTTCACCAGAAAATCAGTGATCTTCTCTCCGTCGCCTGACAGCTTGCGTCCACCGACCGATGCCTGGTTCCGCACCTTGATCACGGGATAGCCGAAGGCCATGTTCAGGATGAAGGGGTTTTCGTTGAAGAACTCCTGCCAGCATGCTTCGACCTGGTTCTCGCCAAGCATCCTTTCGTATCGGATGATCAGGGCTTCAAGTGTCACTAGTTCGATGTCGCCGCGCAGCTTCGCCAGCTTCTCCGGTTGATGATCGGCGATGTCGGCGGCATGGCGGGTCAGGGCGCCGATGACAGCGTTCTGATCCTCCTCGGACAGATCCTGCTTGCCCTCTGCCACAGTGGTGAACAGCTTGCGATAGGGGTGCCGACCGGCTTTTGGGTCCAGCATCGGCACCCCGAGCCGTTCCGCCAGAATGTTGTGGGCAGCAGTCCATTTCACGGCACGACGGGCAGAGTCCGTGTGGCGATCAATCTTGTTCAGTTCGAGGCGCGCCTGCTCGAAGTTCTGCGTGGCGATGTAGAAGATTCCATGGCCATCCGGGGCGGGACCCGTGGCGTGTTTGCCCGTAATAACTATTTCGGTGCAGTCCGATAGCGCTTCCACCGCATTGATGATGAATCGGTAGGGTTTCGCGAGGCCAAGCCCGTAGGCGTAGTCCTTGGTGAACGTGGAGGGCAGATTCTCCAGGACATCGCGCACCTCCGCCGGTGTCGGAGGTACGGCCATGTCGAACCCAAAGATGATGTTCGGGTCATCGAGCGTGATCCGCTCGATCCGGCCATATTTCGGCTTCAGGAAATCCGGCCGGTTTCCGAATGTGCTGATCGGATAGATCGTCAGGAAATTGTGCTGACCGTTGATATCCAGCAGCTTGGTCCGGTAGCTATTCGCTTTCTTCGGGTCGAGCCCGGCCTCCACCAGCCTGTGCTCCGGCGGCACGAAGTAGACCTCGACGAAATTGGGATGGACTTCTTCGATCTCAAGGATGCCGTCGTGATCTGGGTCATACGGCTCGATACTGCGCGCCATCAGCTGGCTTCTCGAAGATGAGGCCGAGCGTCACGCTCGTGTACTCGCGGGGTCCTTGTTGCCGCGAAGCGCATCGGCCATCTGCCAGAGCCGGGCTTCGGAGGCGATGGCGGCGATAGGGCTCCTCGGTTGGCCTCGTGCCATATCGTATCCAGTTTTGGGCGCATCGAGAGCGCATATTTGCCGTATTGCGTTGATGCGGCAAACGCAAGAGCGATTTCGGCGTTGCCTTCAAGCCCGTTAACGGTCGTGTAGTGCATCAGTTCACGGTGGTGTTCATCGATTGATTGGGCCATCGAAAGCGCTCAGGTCGAGATCGGGGAGATTGGCGTCGATGAGATGGATATCGGCGTACTGCGTGAGCGCTGCAGTGACGACCGGCAACGGCTCGGCGAAGATGTGCGGGCAATCCTGTTCGCCCGGACCGCTTGCGGGATAGGCGAGCGCCTCGTGCGGTGGACTGAAGCGGGTGGCGATGCCGGGCTTGTTGCCGCGGGCATCGAGGCGATACCAGCCGAGATCGCGCAGGTAGACGGCGTTCAGGCCATGCAGACAATAGGGCGGACCGGCATCGCCCACGGCCAGGCGCTGGTAGCACAGTCCCGCCGGAATGCCGCTGGCGCGCAGCAGGGCTGCGAGCAGATGGCTCTTGGCGTAGCAGTAGCCGGTGCCGTGTCGCAGCACGTCGGATGCGCGGCAGGTGACGGGATTCAGACGATGGTCCCAACTGTGTTTGATCGCATCGCGCACGAATGTGAAATAACGCGCCACCAGCGCTCGTTCATCGGCGATGCTCGCGGCCAGCTCGCGCGCCTTGGCGCGGACATTCGGCGCGTCGAAATCGATGGTCTCGGTGGGGGCAAGATAAATCGTCATCATTCCCCGAGCCTACCGCATTTCGCAGAATGCGGACGCGCGCCGCACCGGGGTCGGGTGGCCGGGGCCGGTTGTTCCGGCACACTGGCATCCCCGGCCGCACGCCTGGGGCGTACTCGGAAGCGACGTCCAGCCCTAGTCCACGTCAGGACCGCCCGAATGGCGGGTGCCTGCGGCGAACTCGCCGATCCGTCTCGATCCCCGGCAACGCCCCATCCGCACGTTTATCTCGCGAGCGGTCCCATGCGGCCGGCTCAGGCCACCCAGACGCTTGTTCGCCGTGCGCCGCCTCGATCGCCGTCCATCAGACTGGCCGGTTTTCGTTGGGGTTGCGCACCGGGCCCATTCGCTTGAGTCCTTCTTCGAAGGAAATCGCCGGAAACGTCTCGATAAAGTTTCGGGCTGTTTCGTAGATGCGGTCCAGGCGCGATCCGGTGTCCAGCTTCTTGAGGTCATTGCGTTCGATGTAGAGCAAATCCAGCAATTCGTTGTAGGCGGTGGCCTCGTCAATGGGCAGGACGTAGAACGTCGCGCCGCCATACGGCACGGTGTAGCGCGTGGACAGGTCGATGTTGTTGCAGAACAGGACATATTTCCCATGCTCGTCGATGACATCGCCCAGCGCCTCGACCAGCGGCCGCAGATATTCGAACGAGAGCAGGTAGCAGCATAGAAAGGGGATGGTCGGCTTGCCGGACTCCGCGACCAGCATCACCTGTTCGGCAAGAATCTCGGGCGGGCGCGCCTCGTCGGCGAATTTGGGCGCGAATTTGAGCGCCAGTTCACCGCGAAAGCCATACCGGCCAGCGACGCCCGTTGGTCCCTTGAACACCGGGTTGAACAGGCGCTGTTCGGCTTCAAGTTTGCTCAGCGCGGAATCTGCGAAGACGCTCATGGGGGTATTCCTGGGTTGGGTTCGAGTGGGGGAATGAAGGATCCGTGTCGCCGTCGATGGGCTGCGTTGTGCTGAATGGCGCGCTTGGGGAAAGGCGTCTGGCCGCCCACTGCGAACTGAGCAACAGGGAATGTGTCCGCGTGGAAGTGGCTGCCGGTTGATAACGTGCGTCAACTTTGCAAACGGCATGCCGATCAACCGATCCATGCCGGAAATTATCCAGAAGCGTTTGAATAAAAATTGATTTTAGGGCGAGAAGGGGGCGGCGGCGGATCGCGTGTGATTCCGCGCGCGGCCGGGTCGTGTCGCGTTTGCGACATCGCCCGCGCAGCGATGCCACAACGCCGCGGGCTGCGGGGCCGGCCGCGGTGATAGTCGGGGACAGCCTGTGCGGCCGGTTCGGTTTACCGGCCTCCGAGTTCCCGCCGGTCGAAGGACACGCTTTTCACCAGGGCCCACACGGGCTGGCCCGGCTTCAGGCCGAGCGTGCTCAGCGCTTCGCGGGTGATGCGGGCGCGCAAGTGGACGGCCGCCGGGTCGGCGCCGGAGAGGTTGAGCGTCACTTCCGCATAGGCAGTGGCGGGATCGGTGTCGATGTGGCGCACACGCGCCTGGAACTGGTTGCGGATACTCACGCCGTCCACGCGGGCGAGTGCAATGGCCACATCGCGCGCCCGAACGCGTACGCGGACCGGTGTGCCCGACGGAGCGTCGATCTGCGGCAGGGTGAGGCGCTGGCCGGCGATATCGAGTTCGGTCAACGCATACTCGGGCAGCTGGCGCTGCACCCGGGCGTGCAGCAGGGCGCCGGCCTCGAAGTGGCCGGACACGGCCTCGGCCTCCGGGCGCTCCAGCACAGTGTGTACCTCGCCGCGGGCCACCACGCGCCCATTGGTGAGGATGAGTACCTCATCGGCGAGCTGGGCCACTTCCTCCACCGCGTGCGAGACGTAGATCAGCGGAATGTGAAAGCGCCCCGGCAGGGCGCGGATGTAGGGCAGCAGTTCCGCCTTGCGCTTGAGGTCCAGTGCCGACAGCGGTTCGTCCAGCAGCAGCAGGCGCGGGTTGGCGAGCAGCGCGCGGGCAATGGCGACGCGCTGGCGCTCGCCGCCCGAGAGGCCCTGCGTGCGCCGCTCCAGCAGTGGATTCAGATCCAGCGCGGCGATCACCTCGTCCAGCGCCGGTGCCGGCGTGCCGCCGTTGGCGGGCCGGGCGCGCGCCTGTGCGTAGCGCAGGTTACCCAGCACGCGGCGGTGGCCGAACAGCCGCGCGTCTTGAAACACATAACCGATGCCACGTCGGTGTGGCGGCAGACTCATGCCGGCTGCGCTGTCGGCCAGCCGCGCGGCGCCAAGCATGATGCGCGCCCGCTGTGGCGTCTCCAGACCGGCCAGTGCGCGCAGCAGGGTGCTCTTGCCGCTGCCTGAGGCGCCCATGACGGCAGTGATACCGGTCAGCTCCAGCGTCTGATCCAGTTCCAGCGTGAAGCCGGGGCGTTGCAGGGTCAGTGCGATGTCCAGCCTCATGCCGTGTGCACCGGGTAGCGGCGGTTCAGTGCGTACACCAGCACCAGCACTGCGAACGAGAACACCAGCATGCCAGCCGCCAGCAGGTGGGCGGCGGCGAAGTTGAGCGTTTCCACCTGCTCGTAGATGGCAATCGAGATCACCCGGGTGCGGCCGGGGATGTTGCCGCCCACCATCAGCACTACGCCGAATTCGCCCAGTGTGTGGGCAAAGCCGAGCACGATGGCGGTGAGATACCCGCGCGCGGCGAGCGGGCTCGCCACGGTGAAAAACGCATCGAGCGGCCGCGCGCCCAGCACCGCCGCGGCCTCCAACGGCCCGCGGCCGACCGCCTCGAAGGCGCTCTGCAGGGGCTGTACCACGAAGGGCAGCGAGTAGAGCATGGACGCGAAGACCAACCCGCTGAAGGAGAAGGTGAGCGTTTCGCCGGTGAGCCTGAGCCAGGGTGCGCCCAGCGCCCCACCCGGCGCGAACAGCACCAGCAGGTAAAAACCCAGCACGGTAGGCGGCAGCACCAGCGGCAGCGCGGTGACGGCCTCGATGAGCGGTTTCAGGCGGGTGCGGGTGTGCGCCAGCCACCAGGCCAGTGGCGTGCCGACGATGAGCAGCAGCACGACGGTCACGCCCGCGAGGCGCAGTGTGAGCCAGACCGGGCCGAGGTCGAGACTCATGGGGCTGATTTCTCCGGTCGGTGCGCCGGCAGGTCGTAACCCAGCGACGCGATCACTTCGCGTGCCGCCGGCATTTTGAGGTAATCGAGCAACGCAAGGGCAGCTGGGTTGTCGCGGGCCCGGGTGATCAGGATAGCGTCTTGGTCGAGAGGCGGATAGAGATGGTGCGGCACGAGCCATTGGCTACCCGGTTTGCGGCCGGCGAGCACGGCTGAGTAGGCCACGAACGCCGCCTCGGCCGCACCGCTACCAGCCATCGCGTAGCCTTGGCCGATGTCTTCGGCGCGGACGATCCGGTCCTGCAGGCTGGCCCACAGACCGAGCTGTTCGAGGGTGCGCTGCGCCGCGGCGCCGTAGGGCGCGACGACCGGATTGGCGATGACCAGATGCCGGAATGCGCCGGCTTTCAGATAGGCCTTGCCATCGGTGAAGGCGTCCGGCTGCGGGCTCCACAGTACAAGGCGGCCGATGGCGTAGGTGAAGCGCGAGCCCGGCACGCCGAGACCGGACTGCTCGAGCAGCGCGGGCCGTTCGGCGTCGGCCGACAGCAGCACATCGAATGGCGCGCCCTGCCGGATCTGCTGCAGAAACTTGCCCGACGAGCCGAGCACGACCGTGAGCTGGTGGCCGCTGGCCTGCTCGAAGTCCGGTTCGATTCGCGCCATGGCGGCGGCAAAATTCGCGGCCACTGCTGCCACCACTTCGGCCGCCTGCGCGGCGGGCATGATCAGGAGCAACAGCGTGGCGAGCGCGGCGCGACGCAGGACGGACTGGCGCATGACGGAACTCCTTCAGGGCTGGCGGTCGTGGTCAAAAATCGAGGTGCAGACGGGCGCCGATCCATTGCCGTGGCGATAGCAGAGTGCCGCCTGGGATTCTCCTTGACGATGGTTTGGATGGGGACAGACCCGTCACGCGTTGACGCCCAGGATCACGCTGCCAGCCTTGAATACGGCGCAGGCCCTGCTGCCGGGGGTGAGCGCGAGGCCATCCAGGCTGTCGAGTGTGATGATGGCGCTAATGATGGCGCCGCCCGGCAGGTCGATCACCACATCGGCATGGACGCTGCCGAGCGTGATGCGCGACACCGTGCCACACAGCCGGTTGCGGGCCGAAAGCTTGATCCCGGGATCATCCGCCGTGATCAGCACCGACGGCGCCTTGACCAGTGCCCAGACTTCGCTTCCGAGCGCCAGTCTGAGCTCCGCCAGGCTTTCCATGGTGATCATGGCGACCAAATGATCGTGCGTGTTGAGCGCGATTTCGACCTCTGCGTTCACGGCGCCGGTCTGGATGCGCGTCACGGTGCCGAAGAATTGGTTGCGGGCGCTGGTTTTCATGGCGAGCCGCCTGATCAGCGTGAGCGTGTCGGGATGATCCAGCCGCGTTTGCAGCTGAATCAGAAAACGGCGCTGATGTTCCTGAACCAGCCGATGGGTATCGACCAGACGCCGGCCTGCCGGTGTGAGTTGGGTGCCGCCACCGTTACGGCCGCCGCTTTGGGTGGTCACCAGCGGCGTTCCAGCCAGATTGCGCAGGGTATCGACGGTGTTCCAGGCAGCGCGGTAGCTCATGCCGGCGGCCTTGGCCGCCTGACCGATGGCGCCGGTCCGGTCGATCTGTTCGAGCAGATCGATCCGTTTGTCGTCGATGGTTTCCGCATCGCCGGTGGTCAATCCGACCTGTCCCTTCAGTTGCCAGTGAGCGGTCTGGATCATTCGTCCTCCTGATTCGTTATGCATCGCGATGCATAACGGCAAGCATGCGGATGCGTGCGTGATCCTGCAGAAAACGCGCCAGCGGTGCCGAGTCCGGCGCGCCGTCTGGGAAATCCTGTTCTGAATCCGTTATTTGAAGCGGATCCATGGTGCCCGGTGGTGGCCCGTGTCGATGCCATGGGTCGGTCCGCCCTGGCGAATGTCGGCAACACGACCGCCTCGGCTGTCGGTATCCGGTCCATGCGCTGCGGCTTCCTGGTGACGCCACGGGCGGCCCGTCCGGGGTGTTACGGTAATGGGGTCAGCGGTACCGGTCGCACGGCGATGCCGGCCAGGGCAAGGTGTTGGCGCACCTGCCGGATCAGGTCAAGAGCGGCAGGGTTGTCACCATGGACGCAGAGGGTATCGGCGCTCAGCGCGATGGCTTTCCGGTTCCGGGCAATGAGCCGGCCGGAACGCAGGAGGGTGAGGACCTGCCGGGCAGCATCCTCGGGATGGCGGATCACGGCATCCGGATGGCTGCGCGGGGTCAGGCTTCCATCAGCTTCATAGCGCCGATCGACAAAGGCTTCCTGGGCGGTGCGCAAGGCGACCTTGCGCCCGGCGTCGATCAGTGCGCTGCCGGCGAGTCCCACCAGCACCAGATGCGGATCCGTATCATGAACGGCCTCGGCGATGGCCATCGCGCGTTCGATGTCTCGCGCTGCCTGATTGTAGAGTGCGCCGTGCGGTTTGACGTGGGTCAGCCGTGCGCCGGCCGTGGCGACATGGCGGGCCAGGGCGTCGATCTGCTCGCCGACCAGCCGGTAGATGGCCGGGGCCGGCACGTCGAGGGTGCGGCGGCCGAAATGTTCAGGATCGGCGTAACCCGGATGGGCGCCAATGGCACAGCCCTGCGCGGCTGCGCGGGCGACGGCCTGGGCCATGGTGGCGTCGTCGCCGGCATGGGCCCCGCAGGCGATGTTGACCGACGAGACCAACGGGATCAGCTCAGCGTCGGCGAGGCTGCCTTCGCCGATGTCGGCATTGAGGTCGATTCCGCGCGGGAAGGTTTGCACGGCAGCGCTCGGGCTAAGGGTGTGGGAGTCGGGCAGCCGGTTCGGGCGCGCGAACCGGAACCGCTGCGGGCAGCTGCATGGTGACGCAGTGAAGGCTGCCGAACTGGCGGATCAGAGCGGTGCAGTCGATCGGCACGATGGTTCGATTCGGGAACGCCTCGGTCAGACGCGATTGCGCCACCGCATCGGCCGGATCGCCGTAGATCGGCAACAACACCGCGCCGTTGATGATGAGGAAGTTGGCGTAGGTTGCCGGGAGCCGGTGACCGGCATCGTCGTAGACCGGGCGCGGAAGGGGCAGCGGGATCAGATGGTAGGGCGCGCCATCGGCTTGGCGCAGCGCCGCCAGTTCCCGGGCCATGGCCTGCAGCGACGCGAAGTGGCTGTCCGCGGAGTCGTCGCAGCTTTGATAGACGATGGTATCGGGTGTTGCGAAGCGCGCCAGGGTGTCGATATGGCCGTCCGTGTCGTCGCCTTCCAGATGCCCCTGGGTAAGCCACAGTACGCGCTTGATCCCCAGGGAGTCACGCAGCTGCGCTTCGGCGGTGTCTTGGGTGATGGTGCGATTGCGATGAGGATCCAGAAGGCAGGAGGTCGTGGTGAGCAGCGTGCCTTCGCCGTCGCTCTCCAGGGCCCCGCCTTCGAGCACGAAGTCCACTCGCCGCCGCGGGGTCTTGCCGAAGATGCCCGTCGCGTGCAGCCGCGAAATGATGGCGTCGTCGAGTGCACTGGGATATTTGCCGCCCCAGGCATTGAACGTGAAATCGAGCAGCACGGGCTGCCCGTCCTCGAGGATCGTGAGCGGCCCGTGGTCGCGGACCCAGGAATCGTTGCTCGGCACGACGATGAGGTGCAGGCGTTCTGCCTGATCGGGCAACGGCGCAATGCGCGCGCGCACCGATTCCACAAGATCGGCGTGGTGCACACTGATTATCAGTGCTTCCCGGACCAAGACGGCGCGGGCGATGGCGGCGAAGGTGCGCTCGGCTGCTGCGAGGTTGGGTGCCCAGTCGGTTTCGGTGTGCGGCCAGGTCAGCAGGACAGCGGACTGGGGTTCCCATTCGGCGGGAAAATGACGCGTGGCTTGAGGCATGACGGGCGGTTCCGCATGACAGTCGATCGGGGCGAAAGTAGAGCATAATCTGAACGGTTGCTCCAAGTGCCGGTCTTGGTGCGGGGTTCGGAGTCGGGCAGGGGAGGCGAAACATGCGGCGCGCGTGGGTAATTGGTCATGTGGCATTCGAGGATCTGGGAACCCTGGGGCCGGCCCTGGCTGAGGCAGGATTTGCGATCCACACCGCTCAGGCCGGTGTGGACGTCGTGCCACCCGAAGAAGGGCTGGCTTGCGATCTGTTGGTGGTGCTGGGCGGTCCGATAGGTGTGTATGACGAGGCCGCCTACCCGTTTCTTATGGATGAGAAGGCGCTGATCGCCGAGCGTCTGCAGCGCGGCGGCGTGACGCTGGGGATCTGCCTGGGCGCCCAGCTCATGGCTGCTGCATTGGGGGCGCGAGTCTATCCGGGCGGCGCGGGCAAGGAAATCGGCTGGGGGACGCTGCGCGCGACACCAGCCGGCCAGGCCGTTCCCGAACTGGCGTCTTTGTTTGCGCCCGACGTGTCCGTGCTGCACTGGCACGGCGACACCTTCGATCTGCCCGAAGGGGCGATTCACTTGGCGGCCAGTGCCCGCTACGCCCATCAGGTTTTCGCCTGGGGCGCCCACGGTTGGGGTTTTCAGTGTCATCCCGAGGTGCGCGGCAGAGATCTGGAGCGCTGGTTCATTGGTCACAGCTGCGAGTTGGCGCAGGCCGGTATCGACATTTCGGCGCTGCGCGAGGAAACACAGCATCGCGCGGCGGCACTGGAGCAGGCAGCAAGCCGGCTATGGCGGGATTGGCTGACCGCACGATTCTGAATTCCCGATTCGCGGACGCACCGGGCGGTTGACGATCGATCGGGTCCGCATCGCCAGAGCGAAAGGTTCGCGCTGCGTTTTCCCGACGATCTAGATTCGGTGATGCTGCGGTGACTGAAGGTAGCGTGCCTGAATTTCTTCTGCGGGCAGGGGATGTGAGAAATAATGGCCTTGCACCCCATCGCAGCCCCAATTGGAGAGCAGGTAATGCTGCTCCTGGGTTTCGACACCTTCGGCGACGACCCGCATGTTCAGGCTGTGAGCAAGGCTGATAATGGTGGAAGCGATTGCCGCGTCAGTCGGTTGCTGGGTGATGTCGCGGATGAAGCTCCGATCGATCTTGAGTTTGTCGATCGGGAATTTCTTGAGATACCCCAGCGCCGAATACCCCGTGCCGAAATCGTCGATCGCGAGCTTGGTGCCCATCTCCTTGAAGGCGGACAGGGTCTGGTAGGTCTCCGGCGTACCGTCGAGCAGCATGCCCTCGGTCAGCTCAAGTTCGATCTGGGAGCCTGGAATGCCGGCGCGTGCCAAAGTGGAAAAGATGAACGGTCGCAGGTCTGCCTGCCGGAACTGCAGCGGCGAGAGGTTGAATGCGATCGGTACGACACTGTGGCCCATCCGCTGCCATTCGATCAGCTGGCGACAGAGTTCTTCGAGCACCCATTGGCCGATGGGGATGATCAGACCGGATTCTTCGGCAATGGGGATGAACTGCGCAGGTCCCAATGGCTTGCCCTCTTTGGGGTTCCAGCGAAGCAATGCTTCCAAGCTGGTCAGGGTGCCGGCGTCGGTGTCGATCTGAGGCTGGTAGTGCAAGAGAAACTCGCCACGGTCCAATGCGCGTCGCAGCTGGGTTTCGAGTCCCAGCCGATGTTTGACACGATGCGCCATCTGGGCGCTGAAGCTGCGTATTTCGGATCGACCTGCAGCCTTGGCGGCGTACATGGCCGTGTCGGCGTTCTTGAATAGCTCCTCGATATCCTTGCCATCTTCGGGAAACAGGCTGATTCCAAGACTCAGGGAAATGTTCAATCGAAAGTTGCCGAGTTCGAATGTCTGCGTCATGGCCTGACGGATCCGTTCCGCGTGCATCAACGCAGTCTGGCGGTCGGGCAGTTCCGGCGTAACCACGATGAATTCGTCTCCGCCAGGGCGGGCGATGATAGCGGGCGGGTTGAGCAGCGCGGTCAGCCGTTCCGTGACGGCTCTCAGGAGCTCGTCTCCGGTTGCATGGCCCAGTGAATCATTGATGGTTTTGAAACTATCGAGATCCAGGAAAAATACTGCCAGTTTCTGTTTGCTCTTGCGATGCTGGACGAGCAGCTCGGGAAGCGTGCGATCCAGTTCATAGCGGTTGGGCAGGCCGGTCAGAACATCATGACTGGCTTGGTAATCGAGCTGCTCCGCGGCCCGCCGGCGTTCGGTGATATCTGAAAACATCGCGATGGTGTGGGTGAGTTTGCCCGATGTGTTGCGCAAGGCGCTGAGATTGATCCAGATCGGGAAGCGGCTGCCATCGCGTCGCACAAGTTCCAGTTCGCTCTGCAGAACGCCGTTTTCCAGAAGCTGCTGCCAGATCTGTTGAGGCGGCCTGCCGATTTCGTTTTCCGGGGTCAGAATCTCGGCTTCCTGGCCAATGATCGCGTCATGGGACCATCCGGTCAGTGCGCAGAATGCCGGGTTGACGGAGACGATCCGCCGGTCTTCATCGACGATGCAGATGGCCTCCGCACTGTTCTGAAACACCTGCTCGGCGAGCCGAAGATCCCGATTGGCCGCAATCTGGCTGGAGATGTCGCGCAGGATGAAGGTGTAAAGGATATCGGTGCCAACCGCCGCGCGGCTCACCGTAAGCTCGATGGGAAAGACGTCCCCGTTACGCCGCCGGGCGCTGGCTCTCTGGACGGGCTGAATGACGGCGTCCGCCATTGCGTCGCGGTACTGAAAAAAATTCGCGCGATATTTTTCCGGAATCAGCAGCGTGATCGGCTGTCCCAGAATCTCGCTCGCGCCATATCCAAAATGGGTTTCCGCTGCCTGATTGAAGAGAATGATGCGATTGGATGCGTCGGTGGAGATGATCGCATCCGAGGCAGAGTCCAGGATACTGCGGCGCAGTGCCTCGCTGGCTCGAATGGCCTCTTCGGCCTTCTTGCGCTCGCTGATATCGGTATGGGTCCCGATGATTCGTAACGCAATGCCGGCGTCGTTGCGGCTGATGACTTTGCCGCGATCCAGTATCCACAGATAGGCGTTGCTCTTGGTCTGCAAGCGGTATTCGAGGGTGTAGCTTTCCTGGTCGCGACTCCGAATGAATCCGACCAGTGTCTGGAGGACACGATTCTTTTCCGTCGGGTGCAGCCGCTTGGCCCACTCGCTGAGGTCATTGGCGACCTCATCGGGCTCGTAACCCAGCATCTGCTTCCACCGCGGCGAATAGAACACCGTGTTTTTCTCGGTGTCCATGTCCCAGACGCCTTCGCCAGCGCCATCCAGCGCGAATTCCCAACGGGCATTGCTGGCCTTCAGGGCATCTTCCATGGTTTTCCGTTCGGTGATGTCCTGCACTGTGCCATAAAGCCGAATCGGATTGCCCTCGGCGTCCTTTTTGGCCTGGCTCTGCGCGTGAATCCAGCGAACTCCGTCGTCCGGCAACTGGAGGGGGTACTCCATTGAAAAGGGTTCGCCCGTCGCAATGCTGCGTTCAAGCACTTCAAGGTATGCGGCGCGGTAGGCGGGCACGATCCGGTTAGTGATGTCCTCCTGCGTGATGTCCTGCTGGGTGTCCGGGATAAAAAACAACCGCCGTGCTTCAGCCGACCCCTCGATGCGATCCTGTGCCAGATTCAGCGTCCACGAGCCCATATGGCTGAGCCGCTGAGCTTCTTCAAGGTGAGCCTCGCTGGCACGCAGCTGCGCATCCATGGCTTGGCGAAGCGCATCCTTTTCCAAGGACTCCAGTGCATAGGCGAGGTCTTCTGCCAAATCGGTCAAAATGGAAAGGTGTGGTTCGTGGATGACCCGATGCGAGCCGAATACCGCCACCACGCCAACGGGCTGGTGATTTTCCTGGATCGGGATGTAGATTCCGTGGCTTGGGCGCTCACTTTTTCCGAATTGTGTCCAAACCGGCCAGAGAGGGTCGGTCTCTGGGATCGGATGCAGAATCTCAACACGTCCTCGCCGGAAGGCAAGGGCGGCGGGGTGATGTTCATCGGTTTCCAGGCCGATTGCGGGGGCGAAAGAATTACTGGACTTCCTGCCAGCGGCCAGTCCAAGCACGGTACCGTCGCACCGCAGTGCGATACCCACCAGGCTGAAACACCTCGGCTGTGCGAGGGCGTGACAGACCTCCTGGAACAGCTCGTCCCGTGTTCGCGCACGGATCAATGCCGTTCGGGCCTGGTTTACCGCTTCCAACAACTGCTGCGGATCTTCGGACGAAAAGGCAGCTGTATCTGGTGTGTGCTTTTCGATGAACGGGTCTCCCGCCTGCGAAGAACGATGCGTATCCGTATCGATGGAATGTGTCATGGCGCCTTCCATCACCGTTGTTCGAGTTGAATTTCTTCGGGGTCGCGAAGTTGGCTCCCCTGGGGCTCGCCCGCCTTCTCTTTCACAGGGCCGAATGGTTAGCTATTCTTACCGTTCTGATTTGAGTCGGCAAGCGTTTGCATTCGGGGGTGATGTTCGACAAGCGGCGGAAAGGGTGCGACATCAAGACGGGTCAGCTCCTGAATGCGGGACAGACATTGCAGCACAAACCCGCCTAAGGCAAAAGCACTCCACCCCAGAACCAGGAATCCCCAGTGGATCGGCGCGGCGAAGAGTTCCTCGGAATAGAAGAAGGCATGGCCCCATTCGTTGAAGCCAATGTTGGGCATCATCAGGATGGGGCCCAGGGCGATTAGTGTCGCGGGGATGGAAACTCGATTCTGGAATGCCGGCAGGCGGGTATGAATCCAGATGAATGCCACCAGCAGAGATGCGCCGAATGCCGGAATGGCGAAATACTGCAGTCCGATGTGGGTCGGGGTGAAGTCCGTGTCGCGGATGGTGATCTGGTGCCAGGCTGCATCGGATTCGGCAAACACGCCCAGCGTCAACAGGACCATCACGCTGCCCATCGCCAGGATGCAGATGACGAGGTAGTAGCGCCAGAGTTCATCTTGGGGCGAAAGCCGGCTCAGGTCCCGTTCACGGGTGAACCATGCCCAAGCCATGCCTGAACCGCCCAGAAGCACCAGGAGGGTTCCCTGCGCCCAGAGCAGGTTCATCCAATAGGTCTGGAATTCAGGTTCGAAATAGTCCAGTCCGGTGGTGAAGGCATAGGTTTGCTGGTACCAGCGGTAGAGGCCGAACGCCGTGACGAATGTCAACATGGCGAGCGCGACGGGCAGCCAGGGCATGCGCGTCTGCATGATCGGCCGGGCATGCGCCGGGCGGGCGCTGGTCGTCGTGGATGACGGAGAGAAAGCGATGTCTCGGGGTCTGGGCAAAGTAAGGCTGGCGTCCATGGTCAAAATTCCCCCTTTGACCTGTAATTATGATTTCCTTGTGGGTTATCGGGTACGCGTAAGCGTTTCTGAAGCCTTCTGCTTCCTATTTGAGTAGCTCAAGCCCGGGCGAATGCAAGGATCGAGCTGCTGTCTGGCGCCGATTATGTCGATTGTTGCAGGTGGATATACCTTGTCGAGGGTGTAAAATTAACCGCCTCAATCCATTTCAGAAGAAGTATCACCATTCCATGGCGGCAATCGGCACCGAAACAGTCTTGAGCGTGCGACATTGGAACGAGTCGCTGTTCAGCTTCACTACGACCCGCGATTCCGGGTTGCGCTTCGAGAACGGTCAGTTTGTCATGATCGGCCTTGAGGTCAACGGTCGACCGTTGATGCGGGCCTACAGCATCGCAAGCGCGAATTACGAAGAACATCTCGAGTTTTTCAGTATCAAGGTTCAGGACGGACCGCTGACCTCGCGGCTTCAGCATCTGAAGGAGGGCGATACGCTACTGGTTAGTCGTAAGCCCACCGGAACCCTGGTCCTGCATGATCTCAAGCCGGCGCGCCACCTTTACCTGTTCAGCACCGGAACTGGTCTGGCGCCATTTCTGAGTGTGATTAAGGACCCGGAAACCTACGACCGCTTCGAGCGGGTGGTGCTGGTGCATGGGGTTCGGCGGGTCTGCGATCTGGCGTATCGCGAATTCATCACGCAGGAGTTGCCGCAAAGCGAGTTCTTCGGTGACGCGGTGCGGGAGAAACTGATCTATTATCCGACGGTGACCCGCGAGCCCTTCGCGCATCAGGGACGGATCAACGACCTGATGCGCAACGGCAAGCTGTTCGCCGACATCGGTTTGCCGCCGATGAACACGGCGGATGATCGGGCGATGTTGTGCGGCAGCCCGGCCATGCTCGAGTCCATCTGCGCCGTTCTGGACGAGTGGCGTTTCGAGGTCTCGCCCAAAATCGGCTATGCCGGCGACTATGTGATCGAGCGAGCTTTCGTCGAAAAGTAGACCCGGATGGGCGCGGTCGCGCCTTGCGCCCCGGGCGGCTGTATTTTTTATCCACGGATGAGGGTTTCATGGACGAGACCCCGATGCTCCGCGCAATCAGACTGTTGATGCGTGTACCGGGCCATAATCTGCTGTTTCGCTGGGGATTGGCCTTGGCCGCGCCTTATTCGGCGACCATCCGGCCGCGCCTCGTTCATGCCGCTCCGGGATGTCTCGAACTGGGGATGGCCAAGCGGCGTGCGGTCAGCAACCACATGGGCACGCTGCACGCCGCTGCGCTCGCCAATCTGATGGAACTGTGTGGTTCGTTGGCGGTTCAACTCACGATTCCTCGTTCCGCGCGCTGGATTCCGTCTGGCCTCGATATCCGGTATCGACGCAAGGCACGTACGGCGGTGCGGGCGCGATGCAGTTTGGATCCGCTCGATTGGCACCAGAACCAGGACGTTCCCCTTCAAATTGAAGTCATTGACGAGCACAACGAGGTGGTCGCCGAGGCGACCCTTCATATGCGTATCGGTCCGCGGCGCTGAGCGGGCATTCCCCGAATCCCAGCATTGTCCCACCATTCCGCTTGTATTGGGTCGGCCGTGCCCCGCAGCGGTCTGCGCAACAAATGGGTCACCGCCGGCCTATGGATCCAGTTTGCGCCGAAGCGCTTGCGACCGGCCGCCGGCGGGCGATTGCTTCGCCTGGCACTCTGTGGTTTGACGCGGGTCAAACCAACGACCCCTCCCGTTTCAAACAATGACCAGGCGACGGCAGGGTCAGGTGCATCCCCTCAAATTCTGGAGGCAGGGCCGGTTGCTGGAGCATCATCCTTGGTGCCTCGCCGGCGACGACCGCCAGTCGGTGCAGAAGGGCCGCGATCTGGCCCCACAATCTGGCCAGGGTCGCGTGTTGGAAGTGATGAGGGATGGTCGACTGCATTCGACGGTAACCTCGGTCTTGAGATCGGCGCAGCCGGACCCCATGGTGGATGAAGACAAGGGAGGCCAAGCATGTGGCGTGATGAACTCAATGGTTGGATGTGGGAAGAGGCGCAGCGACTGCTGGAGCATGCAGAGCGTTTGCAGCGGCGCTTTTTTCAGCCGGCGGTGGGTTCGGCGCCGATGCCTTGCTGGGCGCCACCGGTCGACGTGGTGGAGGTGTCTGGCGGAGTGATCATTCAGGTGGCCTTGCCTGGGGTTCCGTCCGACGCGGTGCAGGTGCATCTCGAGGCCGGTGAGCTGTGCATTCGAGGCGAGCGACCGCTGCCTGCCGGTGTCCGGCAGGGACGAATCCATCGTCTGGAAATACCGTTTGGCCGATTCGAACGCTGCATCGGTTTGCCGCCCGGCTCTTGGATCTTGCGACCGATTGAACTGCGAGACGGATGCCTGTCCATTCGCCTGATGTCCGCCACGCCGGTGGTTTGAGGAAATGCTATGAACTCGCAAGCCGATTCGCTCGTTGACGCCGGGGAACAGAACTCGCCTCAGACGGAGTGGGCCGATGATGTTCTGATCATTCTGCCGGTGCGCAATCTGGTGCTCTATCCCGGCATCGTGCACCCAGTCACGATTGGTCGTCCGCAATCCTTGGCCGCTGCCCAGGAAGCGGCGCGCAGCGGTCGGCCGGTCGGCCTGCTGTTGCAGAAGGATTCCGAAAAAGATGAGCCCGGTCCGGACGAGCTTTTCCACATGGGCACCGTGTCCCACATTCTGCGCTATGTTACTGCGCCTGACGGACGTCACCACGTGGTGTGTCAAGGTGAAGCACGTTTCCGCGTGGTGGATTTCATCCCGGGCCATCCTTTCCTGCTGGCGCGGGTCGATCGGATCGAAGATCCAGCCGACCGGTCGCCGGAACTCGAGGCGCGCCTGATCCTGCTCAAGCAGAAAGCGACCGAAGCGCTGGCGCTCATGCCGCAAGCGCCGAACGAGTTGATCAACGCCGTTCAAGGTATGGAGTCGGCCGGCGCCCTGGCCGATCTGGTTGCGGGTTATCTGGACCTGAAACCGGAGCATAAGCAGTCATTGCTTGAGCAGACCGATCTGAAGCGACGCGTCGATGAGGTTCTCGAGCATCTGACCCATCGTGTGGAGGTGATGCGACTGACTCGGGACATCAGCGAGCGAACCAAGGAGCAGATCGATAGCCGTCAGCGAGAAGCGCTGCTGCGCGAACAGATGCGGACGATCCAGAATGAACTGGGAGAGGGGCAAGAGCGTGAAGATGAGTTGCGTGACCTCCGTGAGGCCATTGAGGCTGCGGGCATGCCGGAAGGGGTGCTGGGTACCGTAACCAAGGATCTGCGGCGCCTCGAACGCATGGGGGAAGGTGCGGCGGAGTATTCGCTGCTGCGAACCTACCTGGACTGGATGGTGGAGCTGCCCTGGAGCAGGGCCAGTGAAGAGCATCTGGATCTGGCCGAAGCGAGTACGATTCTGGATACCGATCACTATGACCTGGACAAGGTCAAGCGGCGGATCCTTGAGTATCTGGCCGTGCGCAAGCTTAATCCGCAAGGCAAGAGCCCCATTCTGTGTTTCGTGGGACCGCCGGGCGTCGGAAAGACCTCCCTGGGCCAGAGCATTGCCCGCGCCATGGGGCGTCCGTTCGAGCGGGTCAGTCTAGGTGGCGTACACGATGAAGCCGAGATCCGTGGTCACCGGCGTACCTATATCGGTGCCTTGCCTGGCGTGATCATCCAGGCACTGCGCAAGGCGGGAACCCGCAATCCGGTCGTGATGCTCGATGAGATTGACAAGATGGGCAGCGGTATCCAGGGCGACCCATCTGCCGCGTTGCTGGAAGTACTCGACCCGGAGCAGAACGCCACTTTCCGGGACAACTACCTTGGCGTGCCCTTCGATTTGTCCAGGGTAATGTTCATTGCGACTGCGAATGTGCTCGATCAGATTCCGGCACCGCTGCGCGATCGCATGGAGGTCATCGAACTGCCGGGCTATACCCAAGAAGATAAGCTCGAGATCGCCCGGCGCTATCTGCTCGATCGGCAGCGGCGAGCCGCCGGCCTGACCAAGGCGCAATGTGAGATTACCCAGGCAGCGATTGCCGCAGTAATCGGCGGGTATACGCGTGAAGCGGGGTGCCGGAATCTGGAGCGCGAACTCGGCAATCTGTGTCGCCACGCAGCATTCCAGGTCGCCATCGGAGAAGCAGAGACTCTGCGCATCGACGAATCTGATTTGCCGGCGATTCTGGGCCCGGTGCGGTTCGAGCCCGAGGTGGCCTCCCGTACCTGTGTACCGGGCGTGGCCACGGGTTTGGCCTGGACGCCGGTCGGCGGGGAGATTCTGTTCGTGGAAGCGAGCCGGGCACCGGGGAGCGGGCGGCTGATTCTGACCGGACAGCTGGGCGACGTGATGAAGGAAAGTGCCCAGGCGGCCCTGAGTCTGCTCAAGGCGCGATCACAGGCGCTGGGGATCGATCCAGTCGCCTTCGAAGCTCAGGACATCCATGTTCATGTCCCCTCGGGCGCGATTCCGAAAGATGGTCCCAGCGCTGGTGTCGCCTTGTTTACGGCTCTGGCGTCGCTGTTCCGTGATCGCACGGTCCGTTCCGATGTGGCAATGACCGGTGAGATTACACTCCGGGGACTGGTGTTGCCAGTCGGGGGAATCAAGGAAAAGGTGCTGGCTGCGCATCGCGCAGGAATCGCCAAAGTGCTTCTCCCAGCCCGCAACCGGCGTGATTTCAGCGAGATTCCCGAAGCGGTGCGGCGCAAGATGAATTTCGCCTGGATCGAAACGGTTGATGAGGCGCTGGCCGAGACGATGACCAAGGATGCCTGAAAGCGCTCAGCGTCCGGAGGTGCTCAGGCCGCATCGACGGGATGCCGAGGCAGCTGTGGAGGCCCATTTTCGCTGGGCTCTGGGGAGGGGGTATAATCCCCCCCGGCCGGCCTTGGTGGCCGTTATGAAGTCAGTTCGACTCCGCCCCGGTAGCTCAGCAGGATAGAGCGTCCCCCTCCTAAGGGGAAGGTCACACGTTCGAATCGTGTTCGGGGCACCACCGCCTTGGTCGCTCTTCGCTCAGCCGCGCGGTGCGCCCAGTATTCGGGCCAGAAAGTCGGTGGTGGCCTGCCAGGCCCGTTCGGCGGTTGCTGCATCATAGCGAAGGCCGTCCATGCCATGCGCGTCCGCCCCCGGGTTGCTGAACCCGTGCTGTGCCCCGCCGTAAATGATCATCTCCCAAGCTGCACCCGCTTGTTCCATGCCTGACTGAAAAGCCCGGATCTCCTCGGGTTTGACGAAGGGGTCCGACGCCCCATGCAACACAAGCACGGCCGATCGGATATGGGTGTCGTCCGGCCGCGGAGCCGTCAGTCCACCGTGTACGGAAACCACGCCACGCACGGGCACCCCGCTGTAAGCCATTTCAAGCACCGTGGTGCCGCCGAAACAGTAGCCAACCGCCGCAATTCGGTTCGGGTCGACCCCGTCTTGTTTCATCAGCGCTTCCAGTGCAGCTTCTGCTCGACTGCGGAACAGATCCTTGCGCTTGATTGCACCGGCCAGTGATCCGGCCTTGTCCGGATCATGCGTGGCCACGCCTTCGCCGTACATGTCAGCGGCCAGCACCACATAACCCTTGGCCGCCAAAGCGTCGGCCTGGTGTTTGGCGAAGTCGTTGAGCCCCCACCATTCATGGAAGACAAGCACACCGGGGCGCGGGGTGGCGAGCCGGTCGTCATAGGCGAAATAGCCCACCATGTTCTGTCCGTTGGCGGTATAGGGGAGCTCGCGGGTGACGATCTCGGCGTGGGCCGGGGTCGTGAGCGCCATCATCGAAACCGAGAGCATCAGGATCCAGCGAAACCGGGGCATGGAGAGCCTCCTGGGTGGAGCAGAATTGAACCCCGATTGTAAGGCGCTGGGTCGAGTCTGAAAATCGTTCCCGAGTTGAGGAGCCGCTGCGGCTTGATGGAGATCATTCCGCCATCGGGGCAAGTCCCGACTCAAGATGACAGGAGGATGTTTGTTGCATGACATTTAGGTGACAATTCGATATCGAGTGAATATGATCAAGGCTACGCGGTCTTACAGGGGCAGCCATTCGGGTTGCATGATCTGGAGCTACATCATGATCCGACGTGGTCACCTTCGGGGTTCTCTGCTTTTTTTCATCGTGATGGTTGCCGGGACGGCATGGGCCGAATTGCCGGTTAGTCCCGCACCACCCGGCGCAGTGGCTTATTTCATCACGCCTCAGGATGGCGACCGTATTCGCGGTCCGGTGGTCGTGCGTTTCGGTCTCAAAGGCATGGGTGTTGCCCCGGCCGGGACCGTGAAAGATGGAACGGGCCATCATCATCTGCTTGTCGATTGGGATCAGCCGCCGGTCAAAGGGCAGCCGATTCCGTCCGATGCCCATCATCGCCATTTCGGAAATGGCCAGACCGAGACCACGTTGGAACTCCCACCGGGCCGGCACACCCTGCAGCTGCTCATGGGTGATGCCAATCATGTGCCCCATCAGCCGCCGGCGATGTCCGAGCGCATCACCATCGAAGTATTGCCTTGAGGGATCACCACAGGGCCGCGTGCAGGAGTTGGGCGTGAGCGTTCTGCAGATTGAAGAATCATGGGCGAGCAGCTTGGATCCCCAAGCCGCGAGTGGGCCCGACATCAAGGCAGCCTATCTCCGCCTAGACGATGGGGCCGTGGTCTATGACGCCATGCGGCTCTCGCAGCCCAGCCGCCACTACTTCGATCCGGATTACTGGAAAAATCATGCCGAGGTGCTGCCCGTGCCGGGTGGCCGCGGGCAGGTTCAACGGATCGGGCTGGCCGGGCAGGACTGGATCCTGCGCCATTTCCGCCGGGGCGGCTGGATGGGCCGGTTGACAGAGGATCGGTATCTCTGGACCGGACTCATTCAGAGTCGGCCCTGGCGGGAATGGCATCTGCTGTATGACCTGTATCGGGGTGGGTTGCCCGTGCCGCGGCCCATTGCCGCGCAGGTGCAACGGGTCGATCGCTGGTGGTATCGCGCGGACATGATCACGGAGCGACTCGATGCGTCACCGCTATCCCTGGTGCTTCAAGGCCAGAACATACCAGAGGGGCTCTGGCAGCGGGTCGGGGCGCAGATCAACCAGTTCCACCGTGCCGGGATCTATCATGCCGACCTCAATCTCGACAATATTCTGGTAGATGGGGATATGCGGGTGTTCCTGCTCGATTTTGACAAGGGATGGCGGCGAAAACCCCGGCTACATTGGCAGCGCGCCAATCTCCGGCGATTGCGGCATTCACTGATCAAAGCCTTGGGGCGTTATCCCGACCTGATGTTCGGTTCCGCCGACTGGAAGCGTCTTTTGGATGGCTACGCAGGCGGGAGTTCTCGGGCGTAGACGTCCGGCAGGGGGGCGGGCCGTTTCTTGAAGCGTTCATGCACCCACAGATACTGCGCTGGACAATGTCGGATCTGTGCTTCGAGGATCCGGTTTTGCCGGTCAGTGTCGGCGACGGGATCTTGGCTGGGAAAATCCTTGAGCGGGGGTTCGATCCGGATGAGATACGTCCCTGTTTCCAGGCAGCGTTCCATATAAAAGGGCAAAACAGCTGCGCCACTCAGGCGCGCCAGGCGCGCGGTGCCCGTGTGGGTCGGTGCGAGATGGCCGAAAAAAGGGACGAGCGCACTGTTGTTCCCGCGGTAATTCTGATCCGGGGCATACCAGATGGCGCGGCCTTGGCGAAGCGCACGAACCATGCCGCGAATATCGTGTCGTTCGATCGCGTGTCGAAAGCGGCGTTTCCGGTGTCCACCCAGGTAGTGTTCGATGACCGGGTTGTCCTGCGGCCGAAACAGGATGTCGACATCGGCATGGGGTGCAAACAGTCGACCGCAAATGTCGATGGACGTGAAATGGCCGCTCAGGAGAATGGCGCCCTGTCCCTGCTGCTGAACTGCGTGCAGATGCTCCAGCCCCTCCAGCTTGAGCCGACCGTTCAGCCGCCTGGCCGGTGCCCACCAGGACATCGGAACCTCGATGATCCCCATACCCAGGGAAGCAAAATGTGCGCGGAGCAACGCGGCGCGGTCGGCGGCACTCAGATCGGGAAAGCATAATTCCAGATTGCGATCCGCTACGTGGCGGCGGCTTTTGATGCTGTAGAACGCCAAGAGACCCAACCCCCTTCCAATTGCCATCTGGGCCCGATATGGCAGCTGGGCCACGACCCATAATCCAGCTATGAGGAACCAAAGCGGCCAGTGACGGGGATGGCGGAGATGGCTGGGGGGCAGGCGCATGCATCGTTCCTTCGGCAAAAAGGCAGTCTAGCAAGGCTGTCACAGGCTTGTGTTATGATCCCGTCAAGTTTTTGAGTGGATCGTGAATGCATTTGCAAGATTTTGATTTCGAAGGAATAAAAGCGCTCGTCGTCGGCGATGTGATGCTGGATCGCTATTGGCGGGGCGAAACGGTGCGCATTTCTCCGGAAGCGCCGGTGCCCGTCGTCAGTGTGGCTGAATGCGAAGATCGGGTCGGCGGCGCCGGCAATGTCGCCATGAATCTGGCCGCCCTCGGGGTTCGCACCCGTCTTTTGGGGATGTGCGGGGATGATGAGGCGGGGGACATTCTGGGTCGGCTGCTTGCTGCGGCCCATGTTGAAGCCCATCTGTTGCCGGTGCCGGGGTTGCCGACCATCACCAAGCTCCGGGTCATGAGTCGCCATCAGCAACTGCTGCGGCTCGATTTCGAACAAGGGTTTGCCGATCCCATTGGCCACGGGCTTATTGCGCGTTTCGAGGCATTGCTCGCCGATATCGATGTGGTGGTTTTGTCCGATTATGGCAAGGGGACGTTGACGCCGGTTCAAACCCTGATCAAGGCCGCTCGGGCGACGGGAATCCCGGTATTGGTCGATCCCAAGGGAACGGACTTCACGCGCTATCGTGGGGCAAGTGCGCTGACGCCGAATCTTGCCGAATTTCTGGCCGTTGCCGGGCCATGTCCGCATCTTTCTGATTTTGTGCAGGCCGGTGATGCCTGGTGTCGCGCGCTTGAACTCGAGCGCTTGGTGGTCACGCGGGGGGAGCAGGGGATCAGTCTTTTCGATGGTGCCACCGGACATGAGCATCTGCCCGCCCAGGCCCGCGAGGTGTTCGATGTCACTGGCGCGGGCGATACGGTGATCGCCGTTCTCGCCGCCGGATGTGCACGAGGGATGCCCTGGTCGGCCGCAGCAGAGTTGGCCAACATCGCCGCCAGTTCGGTGGTTGGCCGCCTGGGAACGGTGGCCATCAATGCGTCGCAGCTGCGCCGGGCCGTCAGCGAAGCCATTGGGGATGCCCATGGGGTCATGGATGAAACGGCATTGCTGGATGCGGTTGCCCGCGCCCGCGCGCAAGGGGAGCGTGTGGTGATGACCAATGGCTGTTTCGATATGTTGCATCCGGGCCATATTCGCTACCTTCGCCAGGCTCGGGCATTGGGAAATCGACTGGTCGTTGCCGTGAACGACGACGACTCGGTGCGCCGTCTGAAGGGTGCGCAACGTCCGGTGAATCCGCTCCAGGACCGGATGGCTTTGCTGGCTGCACTGGATTGCGTTGACTGGGTGGTGGCGTTCAGTGAAGACACGCCGGAACGATTGATTGGTGTCGTGAAGCCGGACGTCCTCGTCAAGGGCGGTGACTACACTGTCGATCAGATCGCCGGCGCCGATGGGGTGCGTGCCGCAGGTGGAGAAGTCAGGGTGCTGCCGTTTGTCGGGGGATATTCCACGACGGGGTTATTGGAACGGGTGCGGCGGGGAGAGAGCTGACATGTTTCGTCGGTTGTACACCTTCCTGTTGCTGCTTCTCCTGCCGGTTTTGCTCACGTTGTTCGCTTGGCGTTTGTGGCGTCGCGCGGAATATCGAGATCGCTGGTGGCAGCGACTCGGCTTCGGGTTTTCCAATGTCCAGACCGGCCGCCGGCCTCGCATCTGGGTCCATGCCGTATCGGTTGGCGAAGTCGTGGCGGCCACACCGTTCATTCAGCGGTTGCAGGCACGGTACCCGGACTGGCCGGTTGTGGTGACGACGTTGACCCCCACCGGGGGCGATCGGGTGCGGCGTAATTTCGGCGACAGTGTGACCCACTGTTATTTGCCGCTCGATATGCCGTGGATGGTCGATCGATTGATCGACGGAATCCAGCCCCATCTCGCGGTAATCATGGAAACGGAGCTGTGGCCCAATCTGCTGGCGGCGTGTGGGCGTCGCGATATCCCGGTGGTGGTGGCGAATGCGCGAATTTCCGAGCGTTCCCTGGCCGGCTATCTGAGGTTGCGGCCGCTGATGCGCGAACTGTTTGCGCACGTCAATTGCGCAGCAGCGCAAAGTGTGGCGGATGCCAACCGGCTTGCACAGATGGGACTGGATCCGGCGCGCATTCAGGTGATGGGCAATCTCAAGTTCGATCGTGATCACGCCGCCTCGACGGTGTCGATACCAGACTGGCAGGCGGGTTGGGGCGTAAATCGGCGCGTGTGGGTGGCAGGGAGCACACACGAGGGGGAAGACGCCTGTCTGCTCGATGCCCTGATGGCGCTGCGTGGGCGCTGGCCGGACCTGCTGCTGGTTCTGGTACCGCGCCATCCACAGCGATTCGCTGCGGTGCAGGCGTTACTTGAGTCGCGCGGAATTCCTTACGCCCGGCGCAGTGCCGAAGAATGGCCGAGTTCCGAAACCCCCGTGTTTTTGATCGATACCATGGGGGAGCTGAACCAGCTCTACAGTGCGGCAGAGTTTGCCTTCATTGGCGGCAGTCTGGTACCCGTCGGGGGACACAATGCCCTTGAGGCGGTCGTACATGGCGTACCGGTGCTGACCGGACCGGCGGTCTTCAACTTCCAGGAAATCTATTCTGCGCTGCGTGGGGTCGGTGCGGCCGTCATGGTCGGGGACACCGAGTCCTTGGCTCACGGCGCACATGTCTGGCTCAATGATCCGGCCGCCGCCCGGCGAGCGGGTGAACGCGGAAGAGACTGGATGGTGGCGAATCAGGGCGCTCTGGATCGGTTATGGGCGGTGGTCGATCCCTATCTGGCGTCTGGTGGTGGTCCCGTGGCGCCGATGTCGCGGAGACTGGCCCCGATGCCCGCCGGACATTCAGTGCGCACTCAGTAACGCGGCAAATCCGGGTCGATTTGCGCCGACCAGGCATCGATTCCGCCGGTCAGGTTGTAGATAGAGTCAAATCCGCGACTGGACAGGAAGTTGACGACTTGCGCGCTGCGCAGACCATGATGGCAATACACCACCATCGGCCGGTCACGCGGAATGGACTCCCATCGGGCCTGAATCTGACCCATCGGGATCAGCAGGCACCCGGGGAGATGGACGATGGCGTATTCCCAGTCTTCGCGTACATCGAGCAGCAAGGGCGGGGCGTCTTCTGCCAGCCAGCTTGCCAGGGATTGGACGTCGATGGATTGCATGGTGGATGTCACTCAGAACGTGAAGGCTGGCGGCTGGGTGGCGTTTTCCAACGGCGGCAGACAGGTTTCGAACAGGCTGCGGCGCACCCATTGATCAACGTCCACTCGGGTGAACAGCACGGCTTCCATCACCGGTTCGGTGCCGATGATCAAGAGCAGGCGGCCACCGATCGTCAGTGCCCTGTGGAAACCTTCGTGGTAGGCCGGTAGCGATCCGGTCACCACGATTGCGTCATAGTGTTGTTCGACGCCGGGCAATCCTCTGCCCAGGTCTCTGCATTCGAGTTCGAAGTTGTTGAGCCCGCAATCAGTCAGCGGCAGTGCGGCTGCGCGGATAAACGCTTCATGGATGTCGATGCTGCGCACTTGGCGTCCCAGCTGGGCCAGGCACGCAGTGAGATAGCCGCTGCCCGTCCCCACTTCAAGCACGTTATCGAGTGAATCGACATTCAGCGCCTGGAGGATCCGGGCCGCGATCTTCGGTTCTTCCATCACGTGGCCATGACCGAGGGGGATCGACAGATCGGCATAGGCCAGAGACCGGTAGGCCGGAGGAACAAACCGTTCGCGGGGCAGATTCTCCATCAGATCCAAGATTCGTGCGTCCGATACCAACCAGGTGCGGATCTGCTGTTCCACCATGCTGCTGCGGGCCTGCTTGGAATCCACGAGGCGACACTCCCTGAACGATGGAAGAAGGGTGGCCTATGGTATCACGCAGAACAGACTTTCTTCCTTCGCTGCTGCTAGCGATACAATGAAATCTTCATCCTGCCTGTCCGCTGGAACGGCGACGGTGCGCAAGCGAGGAATACAACGACCATGAGTGCCATTGAAACGGAACTTGCCCAACACATCGAGCGCTTGGGTGAGGCGGGTTTGACCCAACCCTATCCCGAGTCGCGCAAGATTCATGTGACGGGTTCACGTCCAGACATCCGCGTCGGGATGCGTGAAGTGATGCAGTCCTCGACTCACACCCCCGACGGGCTCACCGAGAATCCGCCGATTACCATCTATGACCCCTCGGGTCCTTATACCGATCCCGCCGCGACGATCAATCTGCAGGCCGGTCTTCCGGGGCTGCGTGACGCATGGATCATCGAGCGCGGTGATACCGAAAACCTGGAAGTCATGACCTCGGTTTATGGTCAGGGTCGTCAGCAGGATCCGGAAACCGCGAGGGTGCGCTTTCCCCGGATGCGTCTGCCACGGCGCGCGCGCAGCGGTGCCAATGTCACCCAGATGCACTACGCCCGGCGCGGCATTATTACGCCCGAGATGGAATATGTCGCCATTCGGGAAAATCAGCGATTGGACAGTCTTCGGGAAACCTATCACCGGGCCGGCCTCCTGCGACGCCATCGCGGGCAGGGATTTGGCGCGTCTCTGCCCGACCCGGTGACACCGGAGTTCGTGCGCGCCGAGGTAGCGGCCGGCCGTGCCATCATTCCGGCCAACATCAACCATCCGGAAACTGAGCCGATGATCATTGGCCGGAATTTCCTGGTCAAGGTCAATGCCAACATCGGCAACTCCGCTGTGACCAGCTCGATCGCCGAGGAAGTCGAAAAACTGGTGTGGGCCATCCGCTGGGGCGGCGATACCGTCATGGATCTGTCGACGGGCAAGCATATTCACGAAACGCGCGAGTGGATCATCCGCAACTCGCCGGTCCCGATCGGTACGGTGCCGATCTATCAGGCGCTGGAAAAAGTCGATGGCCGGGCCGAAGATCTGAACTGGGAGATCTTTCGCGACACACTGATCGAGCAGGCCGAGCAGGGCGTGGATTATTTCACCATCCATGCCGGCGTCCGTCTGGGCTTCATTCCGCTGACGGCCGATCGGGTGACCGGTATCGTCAGTCGGGGTGGCTCCATCATGGCGAAGTGGTGTCTGGCCCATCATCGCGAGAGTTTCCTCTATACGCATTTCGAAGAAATCTGCGAGATTATGAAGGCTTACGACGTCAGCTTTTCACTGGGCGATGGGCTTCGCCCCGGGTCGATTGCCGATGCCAATGATGCCGCACAGTTCGCCGAGCTCAGGACGCTGGGAGAGTTGACCCAGGTCGCCTGGCGGCACGATGTCCAGGTGATGATCGAGGGGCCGGGACACGTGCCCATGCAGCTCATCAAGGAAAACATGGACAAGGAGCTGGCCGAATGCTTCGAAGCGCCATTCTATACGCTGGGCCCACTGACTACGGATATCGCGCCCGGCTACGATCACATCACCTCCGCCATCGGCGCAGCGCAGATCGCTTGGTACGGCACCGCCATGCTGTGTTACGTCACGCCCAAGGAACATCTGGGCCTGCCGGATCGCGACGATGTGCGCGAGGGCATCGTGACCTACAAGATTGCCGCACACGCGGCCGATCTGGCCAAAGGGCATCCGGCGGCGCAGCTGCGCGACAACGCGCTATCCAAGGCCCGTTTCGAGTTTCGCTGGCAGGATCAGTTCAATCTGGGTCTGGACCCTGAGAAGGCGCGCGAATTCCATGACCAAACCCTGCCGAAGGAGGGTCACAAGACGGCGCACTTCTGTTCCATGTGCGGACCGAAGTTCTGCTCGATGCAGATCACTCAGGAAGTGCGGCGGTATGCCAGCAGCAGGGGGCTGAACGAGCATCAAGCGCTGGAACAGGGGATGACGGAGAAAGCGTTGGAATTTCGTCGCGACGCAGTCAAGGATCACCAGCCCGGTTGATCACCAGCGATCCCACTGTCGGGGACGTTTGAGACCGAATAGCCGTGGAATGGCCAGACCGGCAAGCGTCCCCAGAATCATGACCAGAGCGCCGGCGATGAAGTTATCCCGGCGGCTCCGGTCAGTCAGCCGCTCCGCTTGTTGTTCCAATGCCTGAATTTCGAGGCGAAGGCTGGCAACGTCTTCGCGCAACTTTTGATTGATCTCCGCCATGTGCAAACCTTCCTGCGAGAGCTTCAAGGCATCTCGCAACCGCTGGGTTTCCGCGCGCAAGCGCTCGAGATCCGGTCCGGTTTGCAGTGCGGTGGTTTCCAGCGCCTCGACCTGATTGCGCAAGCGCTGGTTCTGTTCCCGCAGTTCCGCGAATTCTCGGCTGGCTTGATCCATGCGTGGCCGGATCGGTGGGACATCCATCACCTGATTGCTGCGTACCCAGCCGATCTGGCCCGCGCGGGTACGGACCTGCGTCCAGCCACCGGGTGATGTGGAGACGACCTCCACGGGAGCGCCGGCGGCGATATGCCCCGTCACGGGCATGGTATCCCCAGGCTTCAGGCGCAATTCGACAGTCAACTGGTCGCTGATAAATCGGTTCGGTGCCGCCAAGACAGGCAGAGCGGCTGCAACAAGCAGGATGACGGCGAATCGGGCTAGCCTGAAATTACGCAAAGGGCTGTAGCGAAATGGACTCATGGCCGAAGTCGTTCCTTGTGTTTCACCAGTGCACGGCGCAGATGGCGCGCGCGCCGCTTGAGCCAGTGGGAAACCCGCTCAATGGGCAAGCGGCGCAGATGCCGGCGTTCATCCGGCGGGATATTCCGGTAACCGTTGTATTTCAACTTGATCCACGCATTGCGGTCGAATCGGCGTGCGATCAGGAAAAGCACGCGAGATAGCGGATCGGACCGGCGCACCATTGCCGCCCCGAAGTCGATCAGACAGGGCAATTCGTTGTCGAGAACAAGCAAGTTGTCCTTGCGTTTGAGGTCGGTGTGCGCTACGCCGCGAGCGTGAATGGCGTCAATCAAAATACGGAGTTGCTCGAAGTAATCGTGATCCGGTGGCAGTCGCGTCTGAGCATCCCGGAAGCTCTCGCCGGCCATGAAATCGAGCACGAGATAACGGCCTTCCACCAGCCCATGACAGCGGGGTACACCAGGCAACCCGGTGAGCCGCTCGTAGACACGCCGTTCCCGGTGAATCATCCAACGCCCGATGCAGCCGCCCATTACGCCGCTTCGGGGAATCTTGACGGCGTAGCATCCGCTTGGGTCGGTGTACCGGTAGATTCGCGATTGGGCTCCTTGGCTCTGCGCGGGCAGACCGTCTCGAATTTGCTGAAGGATGAAGCGCGCGACGGCCTGGTGATCCGGGCCATGCTGGAAATGCGTACGGGTCTCCACCGGTCAGACCAAGCGTTGAAACAGTGTCCAGAGTCCCCACAGCAGAAGAATGGCAATGATGGGTTCCCCGTTGGCACGCAGGCTTTGGGTGAACGACCACGCTCCGCCCCGGCATTGGTCCAGCCGATCGAAGCGCGGAATCAGCGCGTGGGTGCTGCGTGCCCATTGGCGCCAGCGCTCTTGGAACAGGCGTTCCAGTTTGGCATCTTCGCGTCGGATCGCGGGTGGGTAAAATCCCCAGACCACGGCGATTGCGGCGGGATAGGACCACCACTGACCGCTCGCCAGGCAAAAACCTGCCAGCAGGATTAGATTTCCGACATAAAGGGGATGGCGAACCAATGCATATGGCCCGTCCTGAGCCAGTTCCTGGTCTTTCTTAATGTGTCCCGAAGCCCACAGCCGGATGAGCATGCCGAGCATGACGAGACCGGCCGCCACGGCAAAAACGTGTTGTGTGGTGGGAGCCCCAACGACACAAAGCAAGGCGATCAATGCAATGCCCAGAAACTGACGGTATTTGTCCCGCCGGTGGGCCAGATTGTGGCGGATATGCAGGGCCTTGCTGGGCATGGCGTCCTCGAATGGATGATCCCCGGGTGGGCGCCACTTTATGACGGTCGGTGGAAGGGATCAAGGCGCCATTTCGGACGGCCGTCAATCATGTGCTGATCCGGACTAACGGCGACACCCGGCCAGAACAAAAAAAGGCCCTCGTTTCAGAGGGCCTGAAGGAGTCCAACTGGTGACTTGAACGGATCGTCTCAGGGTGTGAACGTCACGCCGATCGGGGTGACCATATCGGCCACCGTGCTGCCGAAAATCGGAATGGAGGCGATGAGGGTGGTGCGGACGGCGGCGTTTACAGGCGGAAGAATGACGCCATTGACGAGCGTCAGCCCCCGGTCACGGGCGGTGGGAACCAGATTGGGTGCTCGGGTATTGACCGCGCCGTAGACGCCGGACAATGCAATGGGGCCGACCGACAGTCCGCCCAGCGTGGCGGTATTGAATGTAAAGAGGTCGATTGAACCGGCTGAGACGGAATACTGGCCTGCTTGCCCCTCGACGGCCGCCAGCTCGTCGTAGGTCATCATGCTCATTTCAGCTTGTGCCGCGATGGGCAGAAACGCCAAAGCGGTGAGTCCAACCAACGTGCGGAATTTGTTCATGGGTGTGTTCTCCCCTCAGGATCATTGTTGCTGTTTTCCCCAATCTGATCTGATCAAGCCGATCGGGGGTCAATGAGCTTCAAGCAGAACACGTGCCAACTCGTAATGAGTTGAGTTAAAGGGCTTTTCAGGGGGTTTGGATGGTGTGCTTGCCGCGTCTCGGCAACTTGTGACGCGAGTGGCGACGCGCCGCGTCACTACTCGATCCGTGTCACATTGCCCAATGCTTCGCCCATCTTAACCGGCGTCCCGGCGACTCGGTCCGGTTTCCAGCTGGTCCGCCCGGGCGGGAGCAACAAGACCACCGTCGAGCCCATATTGAATCGTCCCAATTCCGCGCCGCGACTCAAGCGCACCGATTCATCGGCAAACACGGACCAGCTGGGGCTTTTTCGATAAGGCGGCGTGATCTGGCCGGCCCAGACCGTTTCCATGCTCCCGACAAAGATCGCCCCGACCAAGATCACCGCCATGGGCCCGGCGCCCGTGTCGAACAGCGCAATCACCCGCTCATTGCGGGCATAGAGATTCGGCACACTGCGGGCGGTCGCGTCATTGACGCTGAAGAGCTTTCCGGGGATGTAGCCGGTGCGTGCCAAGGTGCCGGCAAGCGGCATGTGGATGCGATGATAGTCCCGCGGCGACAGATAGATGACGGCATAGCTTCCGCCGCTGAATGCCTGGGTGAGCGCTTCATCGCCGCCGACCAGATCGCCGAGTGCAAAATCCCGTCCCTTGGCCTGAATCAGGGTCGTGCCGTTGATCGTACCGATCTGGCTGATGAGCCCATCCACTGGACTGGCGATCACGAGCTCGCCTGGAGCCAGTGGACGGGCATCTGCGCGCAGGGCGCGGGTGAAAAAGGCATTGAAGTGCCGGTAGTCATCCGGATCGGCGCTGACCGCTTCGTCGAGGTTGATGTCGTAGATGGCGGAGAATGCCCGGATAAAGGCGTTCTTGAATGGCCGCCAGGTGATCCGTGTCACGCCGTACATCAGTCGAGAGAGGGCATGCTGAGGCAAATGATCCTGTAGCCAGGCATTGGCTTGGTCAAGGCGGCTGGATTGAGTCATGGGGTCCTCGGAAGACGACTGAAAAGAGGCTTCGGCTGCCCGAACACGTTCAGGGATCCCAAGGATCAGTCCGAAGATAAGTACGCTGAGGCCAATGAGTGCAATGGGGCGCATGGTCCGACATGGTCTCGATTCGAAAGAGTCGTTTATCATAAAAGATTGTCTGAAAAATCGGGGATGACCAGAATGAGGCACCTGGAGCAGGTGGCGAACAGTTTGCTGACGCTGACCGATTGCATCCGCTGGGGCGCCAGCCAGTTCAACGCGGCCGGCCTGCATTTCGGGCATGGCACCGATAATGCCTTGGACGAGGCCTTTGGTCTGGCGTTGCAAGCGGTCCATCTTCCCTTTGATTTGCATCCCAGCTATCTGGATGCCCGGCTGACTGTGGAGGAACGACTCGCCATCCTGAGCCTGTTTGATCGCCGCATCCGCGAGCGCCGGCCGGCGGCCTATCTGACCGGCGAGGCCTGGTTTGCGGGTTTGCCGTTCTTCGTCGACGAGCGGGTGTTGGTGCCGCGCTCGCCGCTGGCCGAATGGATTGCACGCGGCTTCGACCCTTGGCTCGATGCTGCCGCCGTGAGCCGTGTCCTCGACCTCGGAACCGGCAGCGGCTGTATCGCGATTGCCTGCGCCATGGCCTTCCCGGAAGCCCAGGTGGATGCGGCGGACATCGATCCCGGCGCACTGGCCGTCGCGGCGCGCAACGTGGCCCGCCATCAGCTCGAAAACCACGTGCATCTCCATCAGAGTGATGTCTACGCGGGCCTGCCGGCGGTGCGTTATGACCTCATCATCAGCAATCCGCCCTATGTCGATGCCGCCGATTTCAGTGATCTGCCGCCCGAATATCGCCATGAACCGGATCATGCCCTGGCCGCGGGTACCGACGGCCTGAACGTGGTGCGGCAGATTCTCGCGGGCGCCGGCGACCGTCTGAATCCGGGCGGCATCCTGGTCGTTGAAGTGGGCAACAGCGCCGAAGCCGTGGCGCGGACCTGGCCGGAGGTGCCGTTTACCTGGCTCGCATTCGAGCATGGCGAGGATGGGGTCTTCCTCCTCACTGCCGAACAGCTACACGACGATGCCGTGGCGCTGGGCGCGGGCCGGACGGAAGGATAACACCATGTCGGGGAACACCATCGGTCGCTTCTTCACACTCACCAGTTTCGGTGAAAGCCACGGCCCAGCTCTGGGCGGAATCATCGACGGCTGCCCACCGGGACTGCTGCTCGACGAGACCATTCTGCAGCGTGATCTCGACCGGCGCCGACCCGGCACATCCCGCTATACTACCCAGCGCCGCGAGCCGGACCAGGTGCGTATCCTTTCCGGTGTGTTCGAGGGTGTCACCACGGGTACGCCGATTGGCCTTCTGATCGAGAACGTCGATCAAAAGTCCAAGGACTACGCCAACATCGCCGATACCTTCCGGCCGGGCCATGCCGACTACACCTACCAGCAGAAATATGGCCTGCGTGACTACCGCGGCGGCGGGCGCTCCTCGGCGCGCGAGACCGCCATCCGCGTCGCTGGCGGCGCCATCGCCCGGCACTATCTCGCGACGCGCGGCATGCGCATCCGCGGCTATCTCGCCCAGCTCGGGCCGATCGTGCTCGATCCAGTCGATCTCGACCGCGTGGACGACAATCCGTTTTTCTGTCCCGATCCTGCTCGGGTGGGTGAGCTCGAGGACTACATGAACGCCCTGCGCAAGAGCGGCGATTCGGTCGGCGCGCGCGTAACCGTGATCGCGACCGGCGTGCCGCCTGGCCTCGGTGAGCCGGTGTTCGACCGGCTGGATGCTGATCTCGCCCATGCACTGATGAGCATCAATGCCGTCAAGGGCGTCGAGATCGGCGACGGCTTCGGTTGCGTGGACGCCAAGGGAACAGCGTTTCGCGATGAAATCACCCCCGAAGGTTTCCTCAGTAATCATGCCGGCGGTGTGCTGGGCGGCATTTCCTCGGGGCAGGATATCGTCGCCAGCATCGCGCTCAAACCCACCAGCAGTCTGCACTTGCCGGGCCGCAGTGTGAACCGGGCAGGCGAAGCGGTGACCGTGCGCACTACCGGCCGCCACGATCCCTGCGTGGGCATCCGGGCGACCCCGATTGCCGAAGCGATGATGGCATTGGTGCTGATGGATCATTACCTGCGTCACCGGGCGCAGAACGCCGATGTGCATTCCGCAACCCCCCTGATTCCTGCCACGCCGGATCGTTGATGGGGCCGCCTGGGTCTGCGCAACTGGCCGGCTTCTATTTTTTTCACTTCGGGTTGTTGGGGCTGCTCATGCCCTATCTGCCCCTCTATCTGCAGGAACGGGGGCTAGCCGGCGGCCTCATCGGTGTCCTGATGGGGCTGCTGATGGGCACCAAGCTGCTCAGCCCACCACTCATCGGCATGTGGATCGACCGTCGTGGGGAGCTGTTGCGCCCGCTGCGGGTGACGCTGTTCGCGACGGTGCTGGCCTGGCTTCTGTTCATGTCCGCGCGAGGGCAATGGGCCTTGGGCATTGCCATGGCCCTGTTCACGTTGACCTGGAATGCCACACTGCCGGCATTCGAAACCCTGACCTTGCATCGCTTAGGGCCGGATCGTATCGGGCAGTACGGCCGGATCCGTCTGTGGGGGTCAGTGGGATTCATTGCGGCCGGAATCGGTGGCGCGTTGAGGCTCGATACCCCGGGGCATCTGCTGCGCCATTTCCCGATTGCCGGATTGATATTGGCGAGCGGCATGCTGCTACTGGGGGCGAGCCAGAGCGGGCGGGAACCGGTGGCGGCCGCTGAACCGGCGCAGCGGGGCTGGCTGGCCTTGCTGGGTCGACCGGGTGTTCCAGGGTTTCTGCTGACCCTGTTCCTGCTTCACCTGAGCCACGGGCCTTACTACGCCCTGTTTACGCTCTACCTCGAGGGATTGGGTTTTTCGCCGGCCCGCATTGGTTTGTTGTGGATCCTGGGGGTGGTGGCGGAAGTCGGTCTGTTCTGGGTCACGCCGACGCTGTTCGCACGATTTGGGCGGCGGTCATTGCTGATCGCGGCCCTGATCCTGACGGCGGTGCGCTGGGCGTTGATCGGTACGCTGGCCGCCCACCCCGTGTTCCTGATGATGGCGCAAGTGCTGCACCTGGCCAGTTTCGGCCTGTGCCATGCCGTGGGGATGAGCTACGTGCATGCCCTGTTTCCCGGAGCGCTGCAAGGACGCGGCCAAGCGCTCTACAGCGCGCTGGGTTTTGGCGCAGGGGGGGTGGCGGGAAGCCTGATGGGTGGGCTGCTTTGGGCGGCAGGATGGCGCGGGGAGATCTACCTGCTGGCCATGCTTGCCGCGTTGATCGCCGCGCTGATCGCTTGGCGGGCCATCCCGTTCTGGCTTCCCACCCATGCCTCGCCCGCACCGAATGGCCCCGACTCCAACTGACTGCCCCCCCTGCGCATCGATCGGCCGCCCCGGCGCGCGAGGAGCTCGCGCGTCTCATGACCTGTTCGAATCACGTCCGAATCCTGACCTGCGTTAAGACCGGGTTAAGTTGCCCGGTGCAAGCTTGCACTCACGGCCGGCAAAACGATCGAGGAGGGCACGATGGGGCGTCGATTGGGGACTGCGACAGTGAAGCGGTGGACTCTGGCGGCAGTGCTGTGCGTTCTGGTGAATGGCGCCCCCGGCGCGTTCGCCGAACCGGCCGTTCATTCCCCATCGGAATTGGCGCGCTATGTCGATGCGGCGCTGGCGCGCGATCCTGCCCAGGAACTGCTTCCACTCCTTGAACAAGAGGCGGCCGCCCTGACGCGGCACAGCCACAGCTGGTTTTCGGACGGGCCCGTCGGGTCGGTCTACTGGCAGGATGATGCGGCCTTGACGGATGACGGGCTGCGGGAAGCCGAAGTCGGGCTAGAGTGGCCTCTGTGGTGGCCACGGGCACGCGAAGCCGCGCGTATTCTAGCCGAGGCGAGCGCTGCCGAAGCGAACCTGCACCCCCGCTATCAGCGCTGGCTGGCCACCGCGGTGGTTCGGGAGCGGCTTTGGATGCTCGCCACGGCCGAAGCGGCGTTGGCTCAAGCCAAGGAGGCTGAGCTGAGCAGCCGGTTGCTGCATGAGCAGGTGACGGCCCGCGTACGCGCTGGAGATCTCGCCCAGGCCGATCAGCTGATGAGCGAGCAGGAAATGCTCGGCCGCGCGGCGGAACGTCAGGCGGCCGAACGCGACTGGCTCACGCAGCGCGCCGGTTTTGAATTGCTGGTGGGGCTTCCAGCCGACCTGCGCGACCTGACCCCCGAGAGGATCGCTGACATCGAGTCAGACGCGCATCCGGGACTCGCGCTGCTGGCACAGAAGGTCAAGCGGGCCGAGGCCGAATGGCAGCAGTTGCGGGCCCGCGGTGCCGGTGCACCCGTTCTGCAGATTGGTGGCCGGCGTGAACGCGGCAGTCGCGATGAGCCGGCGATCGATTCGTTGGGAATGGGTCTTCGCGTTCCCTTTGGCGGCGCGGTGGCGAAGAGTCCTGACCGGGCCGCAGCACAACGCGCTTGGGGCGAAGCCCGGCTGCAGTGGCGTCAGGCGCTGCGGGATCACGCCGTATCCCGTCAGGAAGCGCAAGCGGCACTGCAACAGGCGCTCGAAATCCAGCCGTTGGTCGAGCGTCGCGCGGAACTGGCGCAGCGCCAGCAGGATCTGGCTCAGGCGGCATTCGCAGCCGGTGAACTCGACTTGATGGATCTCTTGCGCATCCGTGAACAGGCCCGGCTGACGATCCGGGAATCCGAGCGCCAGCACCTGACCATCGGCTGGTCCACGGCGCGGCTCAATCAGATTTTGGGAGATGTGCCGTGAAAGTCGTCATGCGTTGGATGATGCTCTTCGTGGGCTGGGTCTGCAGCCCGCTTTCCGCGCAGGACGTGCTCGTGCTGGATCCCGCCGCGCTCGCTGCCTCGGGCATCCGTCACCAGGCGCTTGTCGCGATGCGGGGGCAGTTGGAAATCCGGCTGCCGGCTCGGGTGGCGGTTCCCAATGATCGCTTGCGCGTGGTCAGCGCGCAGGTTCCGGGCATCGTGACGTCGTTGGAAGTCGGCGACGGCGAGCCGGTCCGGGTGGGACAGCCACTGGCCCGGATGCACAGCGTCGAACTGGCGGCTATGGAGAGCGAGCATCTCGTGGCGATGGCTCAGTTCGCACTGGCCGATTCGGCAATGGCGCGGGATCGGGATCTATTTGGTCAGGGCATCATTGCGCGGCGCCGGTTCGATGATACGCAAGCCCAATGGCGGGAGGCTCGGGTGGCCCTCGACCACAGCCGTACCCGGTTGACCCTGGCCGGCCTGGATGCGCCGCAAATCGCCACGCTGGAGCGAACACGCCGGTCGACAGGAATGCTCATCGTGGCAGCACCGATCGACGGCGTAGTGTTGACACAATCTGTCAGTACCGGTGAACAGGTCGCGCTTGCGACCCCGCTCTATACCATTGGTAATCTGGATGTGCTGTGGCTCGAGATTCACACGCCGCAGTCCGTCGCGGCCCAGGTGCGCCTGGGGGATCGGGTGCAGATCCCCGAAAGCCCGGTGGCGGGCGAGATCATCGCGATCGGGCGTCGGATTCATGAAGCCGATCAGGGCGTCTTGCTGCGTGCCCGGGTGGTGCCCGGGCGGGCGTTGCTGCTGCCGGGCCAGTTTGCCGAAGCAGTGCTGACGATCGCCTCTTCGGCAAGTCCCCTGTATGCCGTTCCGATCGGTGCCTTGGCCTATCTGGACGCCCAGCCGCATGTGTTCGTCTGGACAGGATCGGGCTACCGGGCCGTCGCGGTTTCGATCATCAGCGAACGCGGCGATCGTCCCGTCGTTCAAGGTGCGTTGTCGGCGAATGCGGAAGTGGCGGTGTCAGGCGTTTCCGCGCTCAAGGCCATGATCAAAGGCATGGGGAGCGGCGAGTGATGTTGGCCGCACTGATTCGTTTTGTGCTCGCCCAGCGCCTCCTGGTGTTTTTGGGGATTCTGTTGCTGACGGGTGCTGGCGGTTGGGTCATGGTCAACATGCCGATCGACGCCTATCCGGATGTTTCGACCACCCAGGTCAAGCTGGTGGTCAAGGTGGCGGGCCTGACACCAGAGGAAATGGAGACACGCGTCAGCGCGCCGATCGAAGTCGAGATGCTGGGGATCCCGCATCAGACCATGTTGCGATCCACGACCAAATACGCGCTGGCCGACATCACCATCGACTTTGAGGAGGGCATCGACATCTACTGGGCACGCCAGCAGGTGGCAGAACGCTTGAGCGGTGTCTGGGATCGCTTGCCGGCCAATGTGACCGGTGGCATTGCGCCGATGACGACACCCCTGGGCGAGATGCTGATGTTCACGATCACGGGCGAGGGCGTGTCTCTGGCGGAGCGCCGTAGCGTGCTGGACTGGGTGATCCGTCCGGCGCTGCGCACTGTTCCGGGTGTCGCGGACGTCAATGCGCTGGGCGGTGCGGTCCGCACATTCGAGGTGGTGCCGAACGTCGAGCGGCTCACGGCTCAGGGCATTTCCCTGGCGCAGCTGCGCGAGACGCTTTCGGCGAACAATCGCAATGATGGTGCGGGTCGACTCTCCGAAGGCGAAGAGGCCTGGCTCGTCCGGTCGGAGGGCAGCGTTCAGAATCTTGCTGATCTGGCTGAGATCGTGGTGCGATCTCATCCCACCGAGCCGGTACGGCTTTCGGATGTGGCGACCGTGCGTGAAGGCGCATTGACGCGCTATGGCGGCGTTACCGCTAACGGTCGCGGCGAGACTGTGGAGGGGTTGGTGCTGGGACTTCGTGGTGCCAATGCGCGCGAGGTGGTTGCCGGGGTGCGGGCCAAGCTGGATGCACTGGCGCCGTCGCTTCCGGATGGTGTCGAGGTGCAGATCTTCTATGACCGCGGGGATCTGGTCGATCGGGCGGTCAATACGGTCAGTCGCGCGCTGCTGGAAGCCGTTGTCCTGGTGCTGGTGCTGCTGGTCTTGTTTCTCGGCGACCTGCGCGCCGCGCTCACGGTGGCGCTGATTCTGCCGCTTTCCGCCATGGCCACATTCCTGTGCATGCGGTATTTCGGGTTGACGGCCAATCTGATGAGCCTGGGCGGACTGGCCATCGCCATTGGCATGCTGGTCGATGCGGCAGTGGTGATGGTGGAGAACATCATGACCCACCTGTCGCAGAGTCGTCGCGAAGATCCCTTGCCGCGGCTCCATCTCATCTACCGTTCGGCACGGGAGGTCGCCGCCCCGATCACCTCCGGCATCCTCATCATCGTGATCGTGTTTCTGCCTCTGCTGAGCCTGCAAGGTCTCGAAGGGAAGCTGTTCATGCCTGTGGCAGCTACCATCGTCTTTGCACTCACCAGTTCGCTGTTGCTGTCGCTGACCGTGATTCCGGTGCTCGCATCGGTGCTGATCGGGCAGGGTGGGCACGCGGAGCCCATCCTGGTTCGAACTGTGCATCGACTTTATACCCCGGCGCTGCATTGGGCGCTCGCGCATGGCGCACTTCTGCTCACGGTGGCGTTGGTATTGCTGACCGTTGCGGGCGGCTTGTATCTGCGCGTGGGCAAGACGTTCATGCCTACGCTGGACGAAGGCACGGTGATCGTCCAGCTGGAAAAACTACCGTCCATTACGCTCGAAGCCTCCCTGGCCACGGACCAGCGCGTCCAGCAGGCACTCATGAGCTTGCCTGAGGTGGACGGTGTGGTCGCCCGCACGGGCAGCGATGAACTGGGCCTTGATCCAATGGGCCTCAACGAAACGGACAGCTTCCTTCAGCTCAAACCACCGGCACAGTGGCGGATGGAGTCGAAGGCCGAACTGCTGGAGGCATTGCGGGGAAAACTCGACGGTTTCGTCGGATTGAACTACGTATTCAACCAGCCCATCGAGATGCGCGTGTCCGAAATGCTGACCGGGGTGCGGGGCGATCTGGCGGTGAAGATCTTCGGTCCGGATCATGCCACGCTAACCCAACTGGCGCATCGGATCGGCGCCGTCCTGCGGGCCATCCCCGGAGCCGAGGATGTCTACATTCCCGCCAGTGACGGCGCGCTTTACATCCGTCTGGTACCAGACCGGCTGGCGCTGGGTCGCCTGGGACTGAGTGTTGACGCACTCCAGGACCACTTGCGCATGTTGGTCGAAGGCTGGCCAGCAGGCATGGTCTATGAAGGCGACCGCCGGACACCCCTGATGATTCGCGGAAGTGCCGATCTGCGCGATTCCCCGGGCGACTTCCTGGCCCAGCGTGTGGTGCTGGATGACGGAAGGAGCGTGCCGCTGGCGAACCTGGTGTCGGTGGAGCGCGTCGAGGGACCGGTTGCGATCAAGCGGGAACAGGGGGTGCGCAACGCGGTGGCCATTGCGAACGTCGGCGAGCGGGATCTGGTCGGCTTCGTCGATGAGGCACGGCGCCGCATCGCTGAGGAGGTCGAGCTGCCCGAAGCGTATTACCTGGCCTGGGGTGGTGAGTTCGAAAACCAGCAACGGGCGGCACAGCGATTGGCGATCGTCGTTCCGTTGGCCATCGGACTGGTGTTCCTGCTGCTGTTTTCCACTTTTGGTTCGGTGCGTCAGGCGCTCCTGGTCTTGACCAACATTCCCTTCGCGCTCATCGGCGGGATATTCGCGCTGTGGCTGACCGGCGAGTACCTGTCGGTGCCGGCGTCGGTCGGCTTCATTGCTCTGCTCGGCATCGCGGTGCTCAACGGGGTGGTGATGGTCACCTACTTCAACCAGCTGCGGGTCGCCGGGCGGTCCCTGGAGGCGGCGGTCATCGAAGGTGCGCAGCGGCGTCTGCGCCCGGTGTTGATGACCGCGAGCATCGCGGCCCTGGGCCTGGTGCCGCTGCTGTTTGCAACGGGGCCGGGCAGCGAGATTCAGCGCCCGCTTGCGATCGTGGTGATTGGCGGGTTGGTTTCGTCCACATTGCTCACGCTGCTGTTGTTGCCCATTCTTTATCGTCGATTTGGCGAGGCAAGCCGATGACCGAAGAGACTTTGAACCCGGCGGATTCCGAGATGCTGCTGACCCTGGTGGTTGGGCCGGCACTCAGCGATGCGGTCATCGATTGGTTGCTGGTCCAGGACGATCTGCGCGGATTTAGTTCTCATCACGGTGCCGGGCACGGGCAGGATCCAAATTCCCTGAGTGCGACCGAGCAGGTAGCTGGCCGTCAGGCTCGGGTGTTTTTCAACCTGATGCTGCCGGCGGCGCGATTTCCAGACGTGCTGGCGCGATTGCGTGCGGCATTCTCCGGCGCGGATCTGCATTACTGGGCGGTCCCGGTAATTCACAGCGGGCACCTGGAGCCGATGGGGAAGGATCGGGGTGGGTAAGACATCGGGGATGCTGCCGCATAGGCGTCACCCCCGATGCGCGACCGAATAGGGTCAGAACGGCAGGATGTTAGCGTCGGGTTCGCCTTCGGGAATGGACATCAGATCTACATAGCGCTGCAGATGATAGTCCTTGTCGCCGAAGAGCGGATCCATGGCGGTCAGCCGAATGAAGTAGTGACCGATACGGAGCTCTTCAGTTTGTCCCATGCCCCCGTGAAGCTGCACAGCGCTTTGGCCGACGAAGCGTCCTGCCTTGCCCAGCTTGTGCTTGAGCGCGTGTATGTCCAGCGTTGCTTCGGGGTGAGCGGCCTCGGTTTCCATGGTGGCCCGATAGAGCAGCGAGCGGGTCAACTCGGTTTCCACGAACATATCGACGATGCGATGTTTGACCGTCTGGAACTGGCTCAGCGGGTGGCCGAACTGCACCCGTTGACGGGTGTATTCGGCGGTATCGCGATGCAGCATCTCCATCATGCCGACCGCTTCGGCGCCCAGTGCCAGGATGGCGCGCTGGATCACGACTTCGAGCACCTCGGCGCCCTGGTCGACGGTTCCCAGGACATGACTCTGGCCGACCATGACGTTTTCGAAACGCACCTCGGAGGCACGCAGGCAGTCGACGGTGGGGTAGTCGGTGCGGGTGATGCCTTCGGACTTGGCATCGACCAGGAACAGCGTAAGGCCGCTGCGGTCATTGCGGTTGCCCGAGGTACGTGCGACGACGATCAGCTGATGCGCGCTGTCGCCGTTCAGCACCAGGGATTTGCTGCCATTCAGGGTCCAGCCGCTGTCGTGACGGCTGGCCGTGGTCGCGATGTCGAAGGGATTGTTGCGCGCCTGTTCCTCGGCATGGGCCAAGGCAAGCAGGATCTTGCCTTCCACCACCCCGGGGAGGATCTTGCGCTTCTGGGCATCGCTACCACCGAGCAGTACGGCATTGGCGCCGAGTACCACGGTCGGAAAGTAGGGCTCGAGGATCAGGCCTTTGCCCAGTTCTTCCATGACCACCATGGTGTCGACGAGACTGCCGCCGATGCCGCCGAATTCTTCGGGAATGGCGACACCCAACCAGCCCAGATCGGCGAAGGTGTTCCACATGGCCTCGTCATAGCCGGGCGCCTTGCGCGATTTCTTGCGTCGCTCGGCAATGCCCACACCGGTGCTGCCGTAATCCTCACGCAGAAACTTCTCGATACTGTCTCGCAGCAGTTGCTGCTCTTCCGTGAAACGAAAATCCATGATTGCGATTCCTTGTCAGATTCGATGGGCCGGCTTAGGCGTCGACGAAACCCAGCACGCGCTTGGCGATGACGTCTTTTTGCACCTCACTGCAGCCGCCGTAGACGGTGGCGGCGCGGCCATTGAGGTAGAGCATCATGCCCATCTTGGAAAACTTTGGACCGGCTTCCTTGAAGCCTTGGTTAATGCCGTAGATACCGGCCGCTTCGATGGTGAGCTCCTGCATGCGCTGCTGCATCTCGGTGCCCTTGAGCTTGAGGATGGAGGAGGCCGTGCCGGGTTCGCCGGTATGCTGAGCGTCGGCCAGGCTGCGCAGCTCGGCGAATTCCAGCGCGCGAAGTTCGATCTCGGTCTCGGCAATGCGTGACAGGAAACCACGGTCGTCCAGCAGGGTTTGATCCCCATCGGGCACCGCGCGGGCATTTTTCTTGAGCTTGTCGAGTGCGACGATGGTGCGGCTGATGCCGGCGATGCCGGAGCGTTCGTGCTGCAACAGGCCCTTGGCGTAGGTCCAGCCCTTGCCCTCCTCGCCGATACGGTTTTCCGCAGGCACCTTGACGTTGTCGAAAAACACCTGGTTGACGTGGTGGCTGCCGCCCAATGTGAAGATTGGTTTGACCACGATGCCGGGGGTTTTCATGTTGATCAGCAGGAAGGTGATGCCTTCCTGGCGCACACCCGTGTTTGCAGTTCGCGTCAGACAGAACATCCACTGCGCCATGTGGCCCATGGTGGTCCAGATCTTGGTTCCATTGACGGTATATTCCTTGCCGTCAGCAGAGAGTTCGGCCTTGGTCTTCAGCGAAGCGAGATCCGAGCCGGCGCCGGGCTCGGAATATCCTTGGCACCAGTTGACCTTGTTGTCGCGGATGTCAGGCAAAAACCGTTCGATCTGTTCCTTGGAGCCGTAGCGCATCAGGATCGGGGCCAGCATCACCTTGCCGAAGGGCAGCTCCGGTGGCAGGCTGTAGTTGCAGGTTTCCTTGTCCCAGATATAGTGTTGAACGGGCGTCCAGCCCGGGCCGCCGAACTCGACGGGCCACTTCGGGCAGTCCCAGCCCTTTTCCTTCAGCGCTTTGAACCAGTCGTTGCGTTTGCTCCACAGCTCGCTGCTGTTCTTGGGCGCATGCTGCGTGAGAAAATCGCGCACTTCCTGCTGGAAGGCCAGATCCTCTTCCCTGAGCTCGATATCCATTCGCTAATCTCCTGCAAGGGATGAATCGGGACGATATCCATGCCGTCCCCGATGCGTCGGCATGGCTAACGTTGCGCCGCATCCTAACATGGCTGTTTATCGATGGGGATTGAGAAAAGGCTTAAAAAAACCGGGCAATAGGTGCCCGGTTCACGATAGGTCACGGGACGTCTGGCGCCCGTGCGGTGTTCATGAGGTCAGCGAATGGCTTGGGGGGCGTCGATACGGGTCAACTCGCGAATGCGGATGATCAACTGGATGACGAACCCGCCAATTGCGAACAGTGCCCACCCCAGGAACACGAAGCCCCAGTGGATCGGTGCGGCGAACAACTCTTCAGCATAGAAGAAGGTATGACCCCACTCATTGAGTCCGAGGTTCGGCATGATGAGGAGGAAGCCGCTCACCATCAGCGCCAATGGCATGGATACCCGATTGACGAAATAGGGTACCCGTGTATGGAGCCAGATGAAGCCCAGGACACCAGCCACCAACGAAGCTGGAATCACGAAGTAAAACAAGGCGATATGGGTTGGTGTGAAGTCGGTATCGCGGATGGTGACCTGGTGCCAGGCGGCATCGGCTTCCACGAACAATCCCAAGGCAGCGACGACGATCACGCTGGCAACCGCGGCAAAGGCCAGAATGCCATAATAGAGGCGTAGTTCCTGGCGTTCGGTCATGGAGGGGGTGGCCGGGCGGGTGAACCACAGCAGTGGTACGCCGATTACGCCGACCAGTGTGATGATGGTCATCTGGATATAGAACAGCCGCATCCAGTAGGTCTGGAAGTCCTGCTCGAAGTAGTCCAGACCGACAGTGAATGAATGGGTTTGTTGATACCAGCGGTAGATGCCCAGAACAAGGCCCACCAGCAGCGTGCCAACGACGGCAAGGCGCCAGGGGACCTGTGGTGCCCGGCTTTCGTCATCCGGGATGCCCGCCATTCGGGCGATGCGTTGCCAGAGGCCGGTTCGGGCACCCTGGGAATGGGTCAGAGTCGTCATAGGATGTCTCCTCCTAATTCGTGCGATGATTCGTTGCGCCGGTGCTGGCCCGGTTCGTCCATGCAAGGCAGTCGGTACCTTGCGTCAAGAAGGTCGGCACGCTGGATGGGAAGCGAACCGGAGCGGAGCCGACAACAGACAACATAGTCCCGACATACCGATCGTTCAAGATGGCGGTCCTCAGGAGGGTGCGGAATGCGCGATTGCTTCGGCGTCAGGCTTGTCCGTTCAAGTCGTTACAGCCAGGCTGCATATCCTTCGCGCAGGCCATGGCAATGGTAGATCCCCCCGGGCGGCACGTTGGCAAGGACCAGATCGAAGTCAACGCGTTCAAACAGGTGGCGGTACATGGGGAGATAGACCCAAGGCATGACGGTCAGCTGGCTCATCATCACCGGGCCCGGGAGCGTCGCCATCCAGTCGAAGATCCGACGCTTGATCTCGTGGGGGAGGCTGGGTGTCGGCAGGCCGTTGACAATCACGTCGACGCGATCGATCGCCTGATCGGCCAGGATGGCCGCGACATCCGCGGCATCCCCGGAAATCACAAGGGCACGGGGTGCTGCTTGCCGCGCATAAGCGGCAAGATCCGGATCGCGCTCGATGGCGATGATCCGACTCTCCGGGTGCATGCGCTGGGTCGCATGGGTCGTGATGGGGCCGAGCCCCGCGCCCAGCTCCACAATCACTTGGGGCCGATCAGGTCGAATGCCACGACATGCGGCTGCGGAAAGCTTACGGCTTGACGGGGCGAAAGATGCAACTCCCCGGCCTTGCTGTAGGAACTTTTTCAGATGGAGGGACTTGGCGCCCTTGAGCGCTGGCGAATTTCTGGAGGTCACGATCGGTCCTGAGGAAGGATAAGGGCAGCGCGTGATGCGACTCAATTGTGATCGTCCGACCATGACAGCATCGTGACAGCCCGCACTTTATGCTGATGCATGTCTAGGACGGGGTGGAAACGGTATAACGATTGACGAAAATCATTGCAAACGGTATCCTGAACTCTCGTTCAAGCGAAGGGTCTCACTATTGGAGGCCTGGCCATTCGATCCATTCAATACAAATTGTCCGAGGAGTCAGTTCGATGAACGCCGTTACCAAAACCCAATCGGCGCCGGTGGCCCAGCAGGGTGTCATGCAGCGTCTCATGTCGTTTCTGGGCTTGGTTCAGGACGAAAGCAAACCGCCGCGTATGCCGTGGATGGCTGCTTTTATCGGCGTCGCGCTGGCTGCGTTGCTGTTCGGTGTCTATCGCTGGTATCAGCATGCGTACTCGTTCACAGTCGGCCTGGACTACTTTGAGCAGGAATTTCAGACCTACTGGATGCGTCTGTTTTATATCCAGATGACGATTATTACCCTCATCGGCGCAATCGGCGTGCCGTTGCTGTGGTTTACCCGCCCGGCCAACCCGGAGATGTCTCCCCGGCGCGAGTTGTTGGTCTATTACGCCATCCTGGCTTTTGCGGCAGTGGGTAGCATCATCTTGGTTGCCATCCTGGGTCTGTACGTCGAAGCCGATGCTGCATGGCACCAAGTGACGGTTCGCGATACCGATTTCACGCCGACCCATATTGGCTTGTTCTATTTCGCCATTCCGCTGGCCGCTGTCGGTGCGATCCTGGGCTTTGTCCTGCTCCATACCCGTGTGCCGTATTTCACCAATCGGGTCTCCATGCCGATGGCCTTGATTGTGGCGGCGCCGGTGCTGATCATGCCCAATCTGGGTTTGAACGAGTGGGGCCATACCTTCTTCTATGCTGAAGAGTTGTTCGCCGCGCCGATTCACTGGGGCTTCGTGCTGTTGGGTTGGGGCTTGTTCGCGATTGGTGGACTGATCATCCAGATTCTCCAGCGCGTTCGAGAGTTGACGGTACTGAATGTCAAAGGCGCGCAAGCCTGAGACGCCTCCCCCGGCATAAGCCTCTGGAGTGAACACAAAAAGCGCTGGCTCAGGCCAGCGCTTTTTTTATGCTGTTCCAACAACAGGCGGTCGGTGTCGCTCCGCTGCGTTGTCGTTGTCCAAATCTGGCTCTGCATCGAGAGCGAACTCACCCTGTGCAGCGATATCAATGCAGGTCTTGATCGCATTGGCCCCGTAGAAACGCCTGGCTGGTTGCGAGGCGACAGATCTTCGCCTGTACCCCGTCGCCTCTAAAATGTGTGGATTCCCCGAAGCATGCATGGGGCGATCTGGCTTTAACGGGAGGAACAGCTGCCTGTCCCTGGACATGCGGTCTGCAGTCGGGTGGCGTTTCAAGGTCACATCACCACGAACAGGAAAGGCATCGGGAGGGTTGCTGAGGAATCGATGGTTGGGGACAAAAAAAGGCGGCCAGAGCTGGCCGCCATATGAGCTGAATCGAATGTGGGATACGAATCAGTAGCGGTATTCCCCATTCTGGATCGCCTGGTGAATCGGCAAGGTCAACAGCGCATAGGTATCGGTGCCGGGCAGCCAGACGTAGAGTGGGTCGCTGACCTTGTTGACATCGAAGCCATCGGACTTGAGGTCGGTCTTCTTGTATTTGAACGTCCCGGTGGTTTCCATCTGCTGACGCAGGCGCAGGAAGACAGGAACGGCATACGGTGGCAATTCCTTGCGCATGAAGGCCAGCAACGCTTTGAAATCGATTTCGGATTCGGGAATACAGGGCGTGATCGCGGCCATGCCGGCGCGGCCGTCTGTGTTCGGAATTTGAACGCCGTAGACGACAGCTTCCTCAATATGGGGATGGCTGCTGAGAATGCTTTCCAGCTCAGTGGTCGATACATTCTCGCCCTTCCAACGGAAGGTGTCGCCGGTGCGGTCCACAAACTGGTAGTGGCGGCAACCGATATGACGAATCAGGTCGCCCGTGTTGAAGTAGACGTCACCTTGGGTAAACACGTTGCGCAGCAATGCGGCTTCGGTTTTTTCCTTTTGCGTGTAGCCCACGAAAGGCGTTGCCTTGGTGATCTTTCCGAGCAGCAACCCAGGCTCTCCGTCATCGGCGGGGACCAGGTAACCATCGGCATTGCGCACCGGCTGCTCGGTTTCCTTGTCATACTTGACCAAGGCGATGTTGCCGCCGCCGAATCCGATGGTGTTGTCCATGTTAAAGACATTCAGAAACGCCACGTTGCCTTCGCTGGAGGCGTAGAACTCGTAAATATTGTCGACCGCGAAGCGCTGGCGGAATTCCTTCCAGATCGTCGGCCGCAGCCCGTTGCCGATCATCATCCGGACCGGGTTGTCGGCGTCATCATCCTGCGGTGGCCGGTTGAGCAGATAACGACACAGCTCGCCGACATAACCGAAACCCGTGCAGCGATAGTGATGAATATCCTTCCAGAATTCGCTGGCACTGAAGCGCCGACGAATGACCACGGCGGCCGGGCCAGCGACGATGGCGCCCCAGCAGACCAACAGGCCAGTGGCGTGGTAGAGCGGCAGCGTGAGGTAGAACACGTCGTCCGGCCGCATTCCCGAAACGACGTGTCCGAAACCCGCGTGAGCCGCGAGCCAGCGTTCATGATTGGTGATGGATGCTTTGGGCATCCCGGTGGTGCCGGACGTATAGATGTAGAACAGGAAGTCCGACTTGGTGACGGTGGCCGTTGTCGGCGGGTTCTCGGTGCTTAGAGCGGCAACGATGCGGGCGAGATTCTGGTAGTTGTCCGGTTCTTGACCGAAGTCGCGCAGTGTGTCGGTATCGGCCATGAAATAGTAGGCATCGGCTGGCAACTCGAGCTCGCCACGCACAGCTTCGATCGGCTCGACGAGTTCCTCGGCAACGATGGCCAGGACCGGCTTGACCAGATTGATGCTGTGGGAGAGCACTTTCCCTGTCTGTGAGGTATTGATGAGGGCAGCCACGCCGCCGACCTTGGCGATTCCGACGGCGCAGAACAGGAATTCGGGCCGATTTTCCATGAACAGGGCGACCACATCGCCTTTCTTGACGCCTTTTTGGAGCAGAAAATGCGCAACCCGGTTGGCTTGAGCATTGAACTCCTTGTAGGAGTACCGCCGATCCTGATAGAAAATGGCGGGGTTGTCGGCATAGCGGCGCGCCGAATTCTCGATGACCGAACCCAAGGAAGTATGGTGGCGAAGGGGATTCAGGATCCGGCCCGCCTTGATGAAATTGGGAATACGGGCGGCAAGCCTTGGGGTCTGCTTGATCACTTGGCCCAGATGAATTCGGTCGGTGCTCATGAAACCGGGTCTCCCTCGTGCGACGGTCGTTGGCGTGAAATCAATGGGGGCATCCGTGCGCTCGGGCCAATCAGGTCGGCCGTCGGCCAGGCTAAACCATTGGAAGGGATGGAAGGTTAATGCAGCCAAGGAAGGGAGTCAAAGCCATTGATCCTGCTTTTGCTTGTTCCGGGATCAGGGCTCCCAGCACAGGCGACCCCGAACTGTCATCTTCGACCGCTAGAGTGTCAGCGTTTGAATATGACAGCCTGACATGCCGGGTCGATCCCCGCCAAGATAAGGGGATGGTCTGGTGCCGAGTCTTCGGATGACTGTTTTGCGCGTTCGTCTCCCCTTGCTGTTGACTGTTGGAATCATCGCGGCGATGTTCTGGCATCTGCACACATGGCGACATCCGGGCGTACCCGCATCCGAAGCCGTACCGGCCTTGATGGACGCTCGGGACGACATGACGTCCGACGCACTGGCTCGCAGCCTTGCCAACCCGTTGCTGCCCACTGTCACGCTGCCTACAGCCGCGATTGCGGCTGCAGGGCCAAGCTCGCTATCGGCTCGGCTGCGAGGCGTGAGCACGGGGTTCGCTTTCCCATTGGCGATCATCGAATACGAAGGCCAGACTCACGTGCTGGGGGAAGGCGGTGTGCTGGAGTCCAATGTCCAACTTCACCAGATTTTCTCGGATCATGTGGTGCTGCAGCACAACGGCCGCAAGACAGTGCTGCCTCTGTATCCTGAAGCCGGCACCGAGCCCGGCCCGCACGACTTGCAGCCCGAGACGGCGCAGGCGGGCCGTACGGATGGGGTTCAGGACGAGGATATGGCGCGCTGGCTGAACGATCTCTCAGAAGCTGATCCAGATACCGCGGTCTGGGTGCGTGAACGGATGAAGGAGTTGCATGATAGGGAAGAGCTTCATGACTGAGGTAAGCCGGCGGAGATGGGCGATCGTGTGCGTGGCGCTGATTCTGGGGTTCTCCGGGGCGGGGCTGCGGGCACAGACCAACGAGCCGGTCACGCTGAATTTCCAGGAAGCCGAGTTGGGTGCAGTGATCGAAGCCATCGGGCGGATCACGGGTCGGAGTTTTGTCGTGGATCCGCGTGTCAAGGGACGGGTCACCGTGATCTCTCCAGGACCGCTGCGTCCTGCCGAGGTTTACCAGATCTTTTTGTCGGTGCTGGAGGTGAACGGCTTCTCGGCGGTCGAAGAAGGCGCCGTGACGAAGATCGTTCCGGATGTCAACGCTCGGCAGAGTGGCACGCCGGTGCGTATCGGCACACAGCAGCCTGCTGAGGACGGCCTTGTCACCCAAGTCATTCCGCTCACCTATATCCCCGCAGCTCAACTCGTTCCCGTTTTGCGCCCGCTGGTACCACAGAACGGGCTGGTGGCGGCCTATGCCGATACCAATACCCTGCTGATCTCCGACCAGGCGGCCAATGTCGGCCGCCTGGTCGAAATCGTGCGCGCGCTCGATCGGCCGACGCACAACCAGCAACAAGTCATCGCGCTGACGCAGGCGTCCGCAACGGAGGTCGTGCGCGCCCTGAAGGCGCTGGCCGGCGAAGGTGCGGCCAGCCAGGTGGTGGCGGATGAGCGTACCAACAGTGTGATCCTGAGTGGCGATCGCGCCACCCGTGCACGACTGCAGCAGCTGGTCCAACAGCTGGATGGCCCCCGCAGTGCCGGCGGCAATACCTATGTTGCCACGTTGCGCTACGCCCGTGCCGAACAGGTGGCCCCAATCATTGCCAGCATTCTGGGCGGTGCAGTCGCCGGCAAGGCCGCTGACGGCACACCCGCACCCGCTCCAGGTAACAGCGATCGGGCTCGTGTCCAGGCCTATGCCGCCACCAATGCCGTCGTGATTACCGCGGCGCCCGATCAGATCGCGACCGGTCGTTCGGTCATCGAACAGCTCGATATCCGCCGGCCGCAGGTCATGGTCGAAGCATTGATCGTTGAAGTATCGGCGGACCGCAGTAAGGAGGTCGGCGTGCAGTGGGCCGTGAGCGGGATATCCGATGGTTCGGGGCCCGCAGGCTTGATCAATTTCGCCAACAGCGGTTTGAGCCTGGGCACACTGGCCACCAGTTTGCTGGGCTCGCGTGACGATACGGGAACCACGACGGGTGGTTCGACCGATGGTATCTCGGTTGGCGAAGGTGGAACCCTGGCGATCGGCAAGGTCAATGGCAGCGGGACCGACTGGGCCGTGTTGCTGCGCGCCCTGCTCAGCGACACCGACACCAATATCCTGTCGACACCGACCCTGCTGACGCTCGACAACGAGGAAGCCGAAATCGTCGTCGCCCAGACCGTGCCCTTCCTAACGGGGCAGTTCACCAACACCGGCGCCAGTGACTCGGCACTCAATCCGTTCCAGACCATCGATCGGCAGGATGTCGGCCTGACGCTCAAGATCAAGCCCCAGATCAATGAAGACGGCACCGTGCTCCTCAAGGTCGAGCAGGAGGTGGCCAGTGTGGAGCAGGCGAGCAAGGCCCGGATCGGTGCCGTGGATGTGGTCACCAACAAGCGCGCCATCAAGACCAATGTGCTGGTCGACAATGGCGCAACCATCGTCCTGGGGGGATTGATCGACGATCAGCTGTCCGAGGGGCAGAGCCGCGTTCCCGGATTGTCGTCGATTCCAGTACTGGGAGCCCTGTTTCGATTTGACAACAGCCGGGTGGTCAAGCGCAATCTGATGGTCTTTCTGCGCCCGACAGTCTTGTTGATGGCCGAGGATAACCAACTCGCGACGCACGGCAAGTACGAGGCCATCCGGCAGCAACAGCTCCGGGCACGCGAGCCGGTATTGCCATCGCGCTCCCTGCTTCCGGAAGTGGCGCCCGGAGAGGAGATGGCGCCGATCGAGGAGGGCGGCGGTGTCCGCCGGTGACGAAAACGGCTTGCTGCCGTTCGCCTTTGCCCGCCGGCACGGGCTGATTGTCGGCGAACTCGATGCTCAGCAGGCACGGGTCTGGTACCGGCCCGATGCCAATCTGAGCGTGCTGAGCACGCTGAGAGTCCGCCTGAACCGGCCGCTGACGTTGGTCGAGCTGTCGGCGGAGGAATTCGAGGCCGCTCTCAATCGCTGCTACAGCGGCGAGGGTGGCGCCGCGGCCGAGGTGATCGACAGTCTGGATCAGGCCGGCGACCTCCACGACTTGGCACTCGCCTTGCCGGAGCCGGCCGACCTGCTGGAACAGGCCGATGATGCCCCCATCATCCGGCTGATCAATGCCATTCTGACCGAGGCGGTGCGCGAAGGCGCGTCGGACATTCACTTCGAACCTTTTGCCAAGACCATGCGGGTGCGCCTGCGGGTGGACGGTGTGCTGCGTGAAGTGTTGCGCCCCAAGGCCGCGCTGGCACCGCTCCTGGTTTCGCGCATCAAGGTGATGGCGCGGCTCGATATCGCCGAGAAGCGCCTTCCGCAGGACGGCAGGATTTCGCTGCGCATTGCGGGGCGCGCGGTGGATGTGCGCGTTTCGGTGCTTCCCTCAGGCCATGGCGAGCGGGTGGTCATGCGGCTGCTGGATCAACAGGCAGGGCGATTGTCGCTGCGCGAAATCGGTTTCGAGGCGGCCGAACGGGAACGGCTCGTGTCATGGATCGCGGAGCCCCATGGCATCGTGCTGGTGACCGGCCCGACCGGGTCGGGCAAGACCACCACGCTCTATGCCGCATTGAGTCATCTCAACGAATCCAGCCGCAACATCATGACGGTCGAGGACCCCATCGAGTATTTCCTCGAGGGGATCAGCCAGACCGCTGTGAATACCAAAGTGGATATGAGCTTCGCGCGCGGTTTGCGGGCCATCCTGCGCCAGGACCCGGATGTCGTGATGGTGGGGGAGATCCGTGACCTCGAAACCGCCCGCATCGCCGTGCAGGCGAGTCTGACCGGGCATCTGGTGCTGTCGACTCTGCACACCAATAGCGCCATTGGCGCCGTGACCCGTCTCGTGGATATGGGCATCGAGCCGTTCCTGATCGCCTCCACGCTGCTTGCAACCACCGCGCAGCGCCTGGTGCGCCGCTTGTGTCCCGATTGCCGGCGGGCAGCGCCTCCCGATGCGCGCGAACGTGTTCTGCTGGGTTTGCACGACGCGGAAACACTGCCGGTGATCTATCACCCTGTTGGATGCCCGGCCTGTCGACAGACCGGTTACCGGGGACGCACGGCCATCTACGAGATGATCGGCATCGACGGAAGCCTACGTCGCATGATCCACGATGGTGTTCCCGAAGCCGAGATGGAAGCCATGGCGCGCCGGCAATCGGCCCCCTTGCGTGAGGCCGGGCTCGCCAAGGTGCGCGCCGGCGTGACCACGCTCGATGAAGTGCTGCGTGTGAGCCGGCAGGAGTAGTCATGGCGGCGTTCCAGTTCGAAGCCATTGACGCGGGTGGACGTCGGCACCGGGGCGTTCAGGAGGGCGATCACCCGCGCCAAGTGCGCGCGCGTCTGCGTGAGCAGGGGTTCACGCCGCTGGCGGTGACGCCGATCGTGGAAACCTCGCCACGCGGGCAACACCATGGCCGTCGTCTGGGGGTGCGCGCGCTGGCCCTGATGACGCGGCAGATCGCGATGTTGCTGCGCGCGGGCGTCCCACTCGCTGAGGCCCTGCAGACGGTAGCGAACCAGACGCCCAAGCGCGCGGCGCGCGGCATCTTGCTGGCGATACACGGTCAGGTGAGTGAAGGGTTGCCGCTGGCGGCCGCCATGCGGCGCTTTGCGCGCGTATTTCCGGCCGATTATGTCGCAACAGTCGCCGCCGGTGAGCAGACGGGACATCTGGATGCGGTTCTGGAGCGCCTCGCCGAACACACCGAGAATCGGGACCGACTGCGCCGGAGCGTGACGGCGGCCATGATCTATCCGGCTCTGTTGAGTCTCGTCTCGATCGGAATCGTCGTGGCCATGCTGGTGTTTGTCGTGCCTGAAGTGGTCCAGGTGTTTGCCGGCATGGATCGACCGTTGCCGTGGTTGACACAGGCACTGATCGGCTTGAGCGCGTTTCTGCGGGATTGGGGGATCGGGTTACTGATGACCGCCGGGTTGAGTGTCGTGGTGTTCTTGCGGGCGCTGCGTCAAAACGCATTTCGCAACCGTTGGCACCGCGCGCTGTTGCGTCTGCCGCTGCTCGGTGGCGTGCTTGCCGGCAATGACATCGCCCACTTCACACGGACTTTTGGATTGCTGGTGAGCAGCGGCGTTCCGGTGGTCGAGGCCATGCGTATCGGTGCGGCCGTGCTGTTGCACCTGCCGTTGCGCGAGGCCGTGCTCGAGGCCGCCGAGCGCGTTCGTGAAGGATCGGGGGTGTTCAACAGTCTACAGCGAACCGGCCGCATCCCACCCATGACGCTGCATCTGATCGCCAGCGGGGAGGGCAGCGGTCGTCTGGGCGAGATGCTGGAACGGGCAGCGCACCAGTTAGAGCAAGATCAGGAAGCGTGGATCAACGCGGCTGTCCGGGTACTGGAGCCGTTGCTGATCCTGCTCATGGGCGGGATCGTGCTCGTCATCGTCCTGGCGATTCTGCTGCCGATTTTCGACTTGAATCAACTCATGGCCTAGGAGTCCATATGCCGAAACCCAAGCGCGCGAAGGGATTCACCCTCATCGAAATCATGGTGGTGGTGGTGATCCTGGGCATCCTGGCGGCACTGATCGTGCCGAACATCATGGACCGCCCGGACATGGCGCGAGTCACCAAGACCAAGCAGGACCTGCGTGCTCTGCAAACCGCGCTCAACCTCTATCGGCTCGACAATTACCGCTATCCCACGACGGATCAGGGGCTCGAGGCGCTGGTCGAAAAGCCTGCCATCGAACCGATTCCGCCGGCCTATCGTCAAGGGGGGTATCTCGATCGCATGCCCAAGGACGCCTGGGGTCGACCCTATCGCTACCTTAGCCCCGGGTTGAACGATGAAGTGGAGATCAGCAGCCTGGGCGCCGATGGCAAGCCGGGGGGCGAGGGCGTCAACGCCGATATCCAGAGCTGGGATCTGGACTAGCCAATGCGCGAGGCGGCCGGCTTCACCTTGATCGAACTGATGATCGTGATCGTGATCATCGGGGTCATCAGCACGGTGGCGCTGCTGTCGACCCGCGGTCCGGATCCCGGACGGGTGCTGGCCCGTGAGGCCGATCGGCTGGTCCTTTGTATCGATCAGGCCATCGAGGTCGCCGTGGCCGGCCCGCGTCATCTGGGCTTGCGTGTGGACCCGACTCATTATGGCTTTCGAATCTACCGTGCCGGGAAATGGGAAAAACTGTCACACCCACCGTGCCGGGATCGCGCCTGGCCACCCGGATTGCGTTGGCGCACCGAGGTGGAGGGGCGACGGCTGCCCACGGCTGGGGGCGATGCGCAGACACCGCAGATCTATCTTCTGGGCAGCGGCGAGGTGAGCCCGTTCCGGATCGAGCTGGAGCAATCCGGGGTGCGCTGGATCGTCACGGGGACCGGCTGGGGCGAGGTTCGCCGCCAACTGGCCAGCCCTTGAGCGCGATGCGTCGCCAGAACGGATTCACGTTGCTGGAAGTCATGGTGGCTCTGCTGGTTACTGCGGTCGCGCTCGCCGCGTTGGTGCAGACGGTGGGACGCGCCGCGGTCGATACCGGATACCTGCGGGATCGAACCCAGGCGGCGTGGGTGGCGCAGAATGTGATGACCGACCTGCGTCTGGCGACGGAGTGGCCGGCACTGGGCACGCGGCGCGGCCAGACGACGCTGCTGGGCCGCACCTGGTATTGGCAAGCCCGCGTCGTGGCTGCAGCGGACCCGGGCTTGCGCAAGGCCGAAGTGACCGTGGCAAGCGATCAGGCGCTGCAGCAGGGGCTGGGGCTCTGGGCAATCTACCTGGGGGAGCCGTGAGGACTCGCGTCGCCGGATTCACTTTGCTGGAATTGCTGGTGGCGATGATGGTGTTCTCGGTCCTGAGCATACTGGCCTACCAGGGCGTTCGGGGCGCGTTGCGCGCCGAGGAGGGCGTGCGCGAGGCGCAGGCGCAATGGACTGCCCTGGAGCGCGCCCAGACACTGTTCGAGCGCGATATCACCCAGCTCGCGGCGCGTAGCGTGCGGGATGCCCGTGGTGATCGTCAGCCGCCGCTTGTGGCCCGCGCGGGACAGCTGGATCTGGTCCGTGCAGGTGTGCCCAATCCGCTGGATTTTCCGCGCGCCGATCTGATGCGCGTACGCTACCGTTTGGCTGATGGGCGTTGGGAGCGGGCGGCGAGTCCAATCCTGGACGCAGCGCCGGGTGACGAGCCAGTGTTCACCGTCGTATTGACGGGGCTGCGGGCCGTTGAGTTGACCTGGCTTGACCAGGAGGGCCGCTGGCGCAGCGACTGGCCGCCACCGGGAGGCGCTGCCGATGTTCTGCCGCGCGCGCTCTCGCTGCGCTGGGACATCGCGGGTTGGGGGCGGCTCGAACGACGCTGGGTATTGCCGTGATCAGCGGCGCATCGAATTCCGAGCGGGGTGTGGCTTTATTGGGGGCGGTGCTGTTGGCAGCTATCGTCACCGTTCTGGCGGTGGCTTGGCTCGATCGACTTGATGTCTTTGTCGGCCGCGCGAGTGGCGTTCTGGAAGAACTCCAGGCGGCAGACCACGTCGCGAGCATGGAAGCATGGGCGGTTGTGGTGTTGCGCCGCGATGGGGCGGGTGCCACGGTGGACCACCGGAATGAAGTGTGGGCGAGGCCTTCCACGACTTTATCCGTTCCCGGGGGGCAAGCGCGTGGCTCACTGAGCGATCTACAGGGACGGTTCAATCTCAATGCACTGGTGATCGGCGGGGAGCCCAATGCAGCTGCCATTGTTTTTTTCAAGGCGCTGCTGCGGCGCTTGGATTTGTCCAATGTGCGTGTGGAGGCGATCATTGACTGGCTCGATCCCGACACGATCGCCCTGCCCGGAGGTGGGGAGGATGTGCTCTACCTGCGTGCGGAACCGTCCTATCGGGCGGCGAACGGGCCGATGGCGTCAGTTCAGGAGCTGCGCTTCGTCGCGGATATCGATGGCAGGACCTTGGCGCGGCTGATGCCTTATGTGGTTGCCTTGCCCGAGCCTGGCGCCATCAACGTCAATACGGCGCCCCCCTTGATTCTGGATGTCCTGGCCGGCGGCCGAGGCGGAGAAGAGCTGGCCCGTCGGGCGCTTGCGAAGCCGTTTGCCAGCCTCCAGGACTGGCTGGCGGCTGCGCCCGGTACGCCAGCGGATTTCTCGACCCTGGTGACCACGACCAGTGACTATTTTCAGCTCGATACCATCACCACAGTGGGACGGCGCACATGGCATTACGAAACCCGATTGCGACGCAACGGCAAAGACGTTTCCGTTCAGGCGCGACAGCGACGAATCGAGACCAATGAAGGGCTGGCTGATTCATCTGCCCGCGGATGATGCGGGGGTCGTGACCTGGCAGGCGATCGGCGTCGCCGAAGGCGTGTCACCCGCCTCCAATGGCGCTCCGCCGATCCAGCCGCCGCCGGAGCCGGGCGCGGTGTGGGCATTGGCGCCGACCTCCCGGCTCTTGCTGCAGACCTTGGCGTTGCCCGTGCGCGGGCGTGAGGCCTTGGTGCGCGCGGTTCCCTATGCGATGGAAGAGTCCTTGCCGGGTGAGCTCGAAGAGTATGATTTCACCATTGGGCAACGCCAGCCGGACAAATGCATTCCGGTGGTGGCGGTGAGCCGGCACGATCTGGCGCGTTGGCGCGATCGGCTTGCCGAGCTCGGATTTCCGACTGTACCGCTGTTGCCGGCGTGCCTGGCGCTCGCCTGGGAGCCCGGCTACTGGACCGTGGCCTTGGGGTCTCGGGAGGTCAATGTCCGTACCGGCCCCTGGACGGGATGGGGCTGCGAGCCCGAGGCGCTCGCACCAATGCTGCGTCGCCTGTGGGGCAACGTCGACGATCCACCAGCGACGGCGCTCAGGGTGATCGCTGATCCAGCGCAGGTTCAGGAACTCGCCGAGATGTTGCCGGAAATCAGCATGTCGTCATGGCCACCGGAACAGGGTTGGCAACGTCCGGCCCGGGAAACGGTAGCCGGCTTGGCGCTGGGCAATACGGGGAGCGCACAGGATGAGGCAATGCCTGCAATCTTGAAGCGCTGGCGTTTGCCGGTGGCGATGGCTGTCTTGTGGGGAATGGTGGCTGCCGGATATCCAATTTATCAGACCCTTGTTCTGGAACAGCAGCAGCGCCAGTTGAGCGAGCAGATGGCGCAACTCTATCGCGAGACCTTTCCCGAGGCACGTCGCGTGGTCGATCCGGCGATCCAGATGGCCCAGGCGCTGAAGCAGTTGCGTCAGGGCAGTGGGGCGGATCCCTTGCTGCGCCTCCTGGCGACGGTATCGGCGCCGTTGACGGATCTGCCGGACTATGCCCTCGAAGATCTGCAATATCAGGATGGAACGTTGGAGCTCTCGGTGCGGACATCGGATCTGGCAGCACTGGAGGCGGTGACTCCACTCCTGGGGCAATCCGGCGTGGCCATGAGCCGGTTATCCGCAGCCAGTGATAATGGGCGCACCCGCGCGCGTATTCGCCTGGAGTTTCGATCGTGAGCCTGCGCGGTTGGTGGAAACAACGCAGCCTGCGCGAGCAGCGATTGCTGCTGCTGGCTGCGGCGATGGCCTTGGTGGCGGGCTGGATCGCGGGCGTTGTCCAGCCGGGGATTCGGCGCTGGCATGATCTGACGGCAACCGTGGCCGCACAGCGGGTCGAACTGGCCAGGATGCAGGAAGCCGCTGCGGTGATCGGTGAATTGCGGGCGATCACGGTCGCATCGGCTGCGAACGGCGAAAGCCCGCTGCTCGCAGCGCAGCAATTGGTGCGCGAGCTGGCCTTGGAACCGTTCGTCGTGGAAGCGCAGAGCCAGGGTGACGCGGCGGTGCAGATGAGCTTCCACGAGGTGCCTTATGAAAGCCTGTTGCACTGGATCAATGGCCTGCCACAACGGGGGCTGCGTGTCCGTGTTCTGAGCTTCTCGCCAAGCGCGGAGCAGGGGCGCTGCCAGGTACAGATCACCTTGGAGCAGACCACTTCGTAAACGCATCATCCCTGCGGGGAAGGGAATCTCGGCGGCTCGACACGGATTACCGGCGTCAGGCGGTGGCTCGCCAGCTCAAGCGCCCGTGTCTGCGGCGCTCATGATCATCGTGAGGACGACGGCGAGAAGGGGATAAGCCGCCCGACGGGGGCTTGGCCGGATCTCCGAATTGCATGCCTGAATGCGGATCAGCCGCCGGGATCAATGGGGGTGGGGCGTTCGCTGCACCGGGATCCCATGTAAGGCCGATGGGGTTACCGCGGCGTGGCTTGCGGGACAGGCGGGATTGGCGGAGAAGGAGGGATTCGAACCCTCGGATCCCTTGCGGGATCAACGGTTTTCGAGACCGCCCCGTTCAACCGCTCCGGCACCTCTCCGCGGGGGCGTGAACTATAGCGGATTTCGTAGGGCAGTAAAAGCCATGCGCAATCGATTTGCCCTGAGGAGTGATGGTCATGTCTGCGCGTCCCCGCCTTCCTGGAGCGATATGGGCCTTGGGCAGCGTCAGTTTGCTGATGGACACCTCCTCGGAGCTGATCCATAGCCTGTTGCCGGTGTTTCTGGTGGTGACGCTCGGGACCTCAGTGGCGGTGGTCGGGATGATCGAAGGAATCGCCGAGGCCACGGCTGCCCTGGCCAAGGTGTTCTCCGGCGTGCTGAGTGATCGGGTGCGTCGACGCAAAGGGCTCACGGTTCTGGGTTATGGGTTGGCGGCGCTGGTGAAGCCGCTGTTTCCGTTGGCGGGCAGCGCGACGACTGTTCTGGTGGCGCGATTTATCGATCGCGTCGGCAAAGGCATTCGCGGCGCGCCGCGTGACGCGCTGGTGGCCGATCTCACGCCACAGGCCGTTCGCGGTGCGGCCTACGGCCTGCGCCAGGCGCTCGACACCGTCGGCGCCGTGGCCGGTCCTCTGCTGGCGCTGATCTTGATGGGATGGTTCGCCGGGGATATCCGCGCGGTGATGTCGGTGGCGGTAATCCCCGCGGTACTGTCGGTGTTGATCCTGATGCTGATGGTTCGCGAGCCGCCGCGGGCCGCGCCGGCTTCACCGCCGTCGTCACCACTCAGGCTATCGGTATTGAGCGATCTGCCGGGTCGATACTGGGCCGCGCTGGGCTTTGCCAGTCTGCTCACCCTGGCGCGTTTCAGCGAGGCATTTCTGGTGCTGCGCGCCGAAGATCTCGGATTCGCAATGCGCCAAGTCCCCCTCGTGATGGTGGTGATGAATCTGGCCTATGCGGCTTCGGCCTATCCCGCCGGTGTCCTGGCGGATCACCGCTCCCGTCGGCTGCTGATGGCGGCGGGTCTGGTGGTGTTGATCGCATCGGATCTGGTTCTGGCCAGTGCCTCTGGTACGGGTATGTTGATGGGCGGGGTGGTGTTGTGGGGCTTGCACATGGGTTTGACGCAAGGTCTGCTGTCGACGCTGATCGCGGACGCGGCGCCGCCCGAATTGCGCGGAACCGCCTTCGGTGTGTTTCATCTGGCCACCGGGATCGCGACTTTTCTCGCCAGTGCGCTGGCTGGCGTGCTGTGGAGCGGGTATGGGGCGTCTGCGACGTTTGGGTTCGGGGCTCTCGTCACCGCGCTGGCCTTGCTGGGACTGTTTCGCTTCGCGCACGCGGACCAGAGGTAGTGCCGTCGATTTTCCAGGGGCTCGGGGCGGGTGAGTGGAGGCGGCGACGGCCGCGTCGGATCTTGTGTCGGTACGCATTCGCACCGCTCGGGATTTGTGCTCTAATGCGCCCCTATGTTTCGCCCCTTTGAACTGTTCATTGGTTTGCGCTACAGCCGCTCTCGCCGGCGCAACCACTTCATCTCGTTCATCTCGCTCATCTCGATGCTCGGGGTGATGCTGGGTGTGGCTGCATTGATCGTGGTGCTGTCGGTGATGAATGGTTTCGAGCAGGAGTTGCGTCAGCGCATCCTCGGCATGACGGCGCACGCCACCGTCAGCAATTTCGATATCCGCGTCGAGCAGTGGCCGCGATTGGCGGATCAGGTGGCTGGGCATCCTCATGTGATCGGCACCGCACCTTACATCGAAGGCGAGGCCATTTTTCGCCATGGCCGGATTCTCACGGGCGGCATGCTCTACGGGGTGTTGCCAGCGCGTGAAGGCCAGGTTTCTGAAGTCGGGCAGCGCATGGTGGCAGGCCGACTGGAAGACCTGACCGACGGGGGTTATGGCGTCGTTCTCGGCAAGGCGCTAGCCGAAGCATTGGGCGTGGGAATCGGGGATGCGGTCGATCTGATGGTGCCGCAGGCCAATCTGACGCCAGCTGGGCTGATCCCACGTCTGCGGCGGTTCCGCGTCGTCGGCGTGTTCGAGGTCGGCATGTACGAATACGATCGGACGCAGGCCTTTGTACATCTGGCCGACGCGGCCCGGCTGATGAGTCTGGGCGACGCGGTGAGCGGTGTGCGGCTCAAGCTCGATGATGTCTATCGGGCGCCACAGGTGAGTCGAGATCTGGTTCAGGTGCTCGATCCGGGATACTTCGCGACGGACTGGACCCGCCGCCACGCCAATTTCTTCCGCGCCATCCGAACCGAAAAGACGGTGATGTTCATCATCCTGGCCATGATCGTCGGGGTGGCGGCGTTTAACATTGTCTCCACGCTGGTGATGGTGGTGACTGACAAGCAGGGCGATATCGCCATCCTGCGCACGCTCGGCGCGTCCCCGGCCAGCATCATGGGCGTGTTCATCGTCCAGGGTGTGTTGATCGGTACCGTGGGAACCCTGGCCGGCGTGGCGGTTGGCGTTCTGATTGCGCTCAACGTGGAGACGCTGGTTCCATTCATCGAACGAGCGGCGGGATTCCAGTTTCTGCCGGCCGATGTCTATTACATCAGCGAGCTGCCCTCACGCCTTGAAATCACGGACGTGGTTCGCATCTCCGTCCTGGCGTTTGCATTGTCTTTGCTCTCGACTCTGTACCCTGCTTGGCGTGCGGCGCGCATCGATCCGGCTGAGGCATTGCGCTATGAGTGATCCGCAAACGGTACTGACCTGTCAGGGTCTGGTGCAGCGGTTTCGACAGGGACAGAGCGAAGTGCCGGTGCTCGATGGCGTGGATCTGACACTGTCTGCCGGAGAACAGGTCGCCATCGTAGGGGCATCCGGGTCGGGCAAAAGTACGTTGCTGCATCTACTGGGCGGCTTGGAGCGTCCCGTTGCGGGCGAGGTCAAGGTGCTTGGTGAATCGATGCACCGCCTTGGCAACGCGGCGCGGGGCCGGCTGCGCAATCGGGCGATGGGCTTCGTCTACCAGTTTCATCATCTGATGCCGGAGTTCAGTGCACTCGAGAACGTGGCCATGCCGCTGTTGCTGCGTCGCGCGGCACCCCAGGAGGCTGAGGATCGCGCCCAAAATATGCTGGAGCGGGTGGGCCTGGGCGGACGCCTGCATCATCGGCCGGCTCAACTTTCCGGTGGTGAGCGTCAGCGGGCCGCCTTGGCGCGGGCACTCGTCACTGAACCGCCCTGTGTTTTGGCCGATGAACCTACGGGTAACCTTGATCCCGGAACCGCCGGCCATATCTATGACCTCATGCAAACGCTCAATCGCCAATTGGGAACGAGCTTCCTCATCGTCACCCATGACATCAATCTGGCGCACCGCATGGATCGGGTACTGCGCCTCGAGGCAGGGAGTCTGCACCCTTTCTGATGGCGGGCGGTAATGCCCGCGGTGGTTCTGGCGGCCTATGTCGCGGGCATGTTGGCGCTTCAGCTCAGCCCGGTACTGCCGGGGTTCCGACAATGCCTGTTCTTGGGCCTGATCCCGCTGGGCGCCATGGTGGCAGCGGTCGCCACCCGTTCACGCTGGATGTTGCCATTGGCCGCAGTAATGACCGGGATCTGGTGGGCCGCGGTTTCAGGTGCGGCGCTTCTGGCTCAACGCCCCGAATTGCCGCCTCGGGGCGTAACCACCACCGTGGTGGTTCGCATCCTGGACTTTCCGCAATCTCGTGGAATCCATCAGCGCTTGCTGGCTGAAGTGGTGTCGAGCGATGCGGGGCCGGCGGTCGTCGTGTCCGGCGCACGGCTGCGGATTTCCGATTACGGTCAGGGCCGCCTCTACAGACCGGGTGAAACCTGGCGCTTGACGCTGCGTCTGCGCGCTGCCCGGGGACTGCGCAATCCGGGAGTCTTCGATTACGAAACCTGGCTGTTCCGGCAGAACATCGTTGCGACTGGCTATGTTCGGGAGGATTCCGCCAACGGGCGGCTCGAGGCTGCCCCTTGGGGCCTGGCTCGCCTTCGGGGTCACCTGGCGCAAAACCTGGAACGGGCCTTGGCCGATCATCCCCATGCCGGGCTTATCCGTGCGTTGGCCCTCGGTGATCAGGGCGCGGTGACATCCGAGCAATGGCGAGTATTCCGCGACACCGGTACGAGCCATATCGCGGTGGTATCGGGGCAGCACATTCTGATGGCTTCTGCACCCGTGTACGCCTTGACCCGCTGGTTGTGGCCACGCTTGCCGGCGGTGGCCTTGCGCTTGGCCGCGCCCAGGGCTGGTGCGATTGCGTTACTGGGTGCGGGCGGCGCCTATGGTCTTCTCGCGGGATTTTCAGTCCCGGTCCAGCGCGCGCTGCTGATGATGGCAGCTTTCGTGGCCGCACTCTGGTGGCGCCGCGAACGGTCCGGGGCCAGACTCCTTCTGACGACACTGGCTTTGGTGTTGACCCTTGACCCACGAGCAGCTCTGGCGCCGGGTACCTGGCTGTCGTTTGGCGCGGTGGGCTGCCTGTATGCCGGATTCGGCGGACGACTTGGGCGCTGGCGCGGCCTGAGCGCTCTGGTGCGCGCCCAGTGGCTGGTCACGCTGGGATTGGCGCCATTGTTGCTGCTCGCTTTTGGCCGTCTGTCGTGGGTGGCACCTGCAGCCAACTTGATTCTGGTCCCGGTATTCAGCGTGCTGTTGCTGCCGTTGATCCTTGCCGGCACGCTGCTGGGGGCGCTTTTCCCGGCCTTGGCCACGCCATTGTTGGGCGCTGCGGCGACCACGCTGTCGGTCCTGTGGACGCCGTGGGCAGGGTTGGCGAGCTGGCCGGTTGCGGCAAGCAGTCTGCCCATGCTGGATTGGATCGGGGTGGGGATGATGATAGGCGGTACGGCCTGGTTACTGGCCCCGCGGGGAACGCCAGGTCGCATCATGGGCGCGTTGCTGGTCGTTCTGGCGCTGATCCGACCGGGTCAGCCCATTGAGCCGGGGGTCGTGGAGGCCACCCTGCTGGATGTCGGCCAAGGGCAGGCTCTCGTCTTGCGCACGGCACGCCATGTTCTGCTCTACGACACCGGACCACGCATGGGCGATACCGATGCGGTCGAGTGGGTGATTGAACCCTATCTGCGCAGTGAAGGCATCGATCAAGTGGATCGGGTGATCGTCAGTCATGATGATATCGACCACAGTGGGGGCGCGGTCCGTCTGCGCCAGGTCATGGCCGTGCGCGAATGGTTGGGTGGTGGGGAGCATCCGTTCCCTGGAACGCGTCCCTGCCGAAGCGGCGAGACCTGGCGCTGGGATGGCGTAATGTTTGAAGTACTGTATCCCCCTGCAGGTTATCGCGGTTCGGATAACGAGGGGTCGTGTGTTCTGCAAATCACGGCGCCGGGGGGACGGATGCTGGTCATGGGCGACCTGGAACGCCGGGGTGAACGAATCTTGCTGAAGCAGGGCGTGGATGTACGTGCCGATGTGCTGATCGCGGGCCATCACGGCAGCGCAGGGGCCTCATCGGCCACGTTCCTGTCAGCGGTTGCTCCGCAATGGACATTGATTGCGGCAGGATATGGCAATCGCTGGAACTTTCCCGCGCGGGCTGTGCGCCGGCGCCTCGATCGGCAGGGAAGTGAATGGGTGGCTACGGGCGAGGCCGGGGCGGTGCAGGTGCGCCTCGATCCCGGCAAAGCGCTTCACGTGGTTGGGTGGCGGTGCAGATCGCGCCGGTATTGGCACTTGCCGGTCGAGTGTGGTGTTAAGGAATGAAGCATCCATGGTCGATCAAGTAGAATGCGGTCGATGGATCGCCGTGATGGACAGGAGTAGCGTCGATGTGGGAATTGGTACGGGCTGGCGGTTGGGTGATGATCCCCATCCTGCTGTGTTCGCTGGGTGCAGTGGCCATCGTCGCAGAGCGCTTGTGGAGCTTGCGCCGCGCGCGCATCGTACCGGCCGAGCTGATGCCACAGGTGCAGCAATGGATCAAGAGCGATCAGCTGAATGATGACGCGGTGCTCCGTTTGCGCCGCCATTCGCCTTTGGGCAAGGTTCTCGCGGCGGGCCTGGCCAGCCGCCACCTGGATCGGGCGGCCGTCAAGGAAAGCATCGAAGATGCGGGGCGGCATGAAGTCCATGAGCTTGAGCGATATCTCAATACGCTCGGAACCATTGCCGGTGTGACGCCCCTGCTGGGACTGCTGGGAACCGTGTTCGGCATGATTCGGATGTTTTCCGCGCTGACCTCCGCAGGGGTCGGCAATCCAGCGGATCTCGCGCACGGCATTGCCGAAGCACTCATCACCACGGCGGCGGGTCTGATCGTGGCCATCCCGGCCTTGGCGATGCATCGCTATTTGCGCGGATGGGTTGCTGATATCGTTGTCGAAATGGAGGCCGCATCCATCGCCTTGATCAATACCCTGTACGGTGGGGGTTTTCCGGCAACGCCGTCCGCGCCGCGCCGCCGGTCTCCGAAAGCGCGTGCGGTGGCTTCATGAAGCTCAGCCGGTCCCACCATGACGAGCCGGAGGTCAATCTCATTTCACTGATCGACGTACTGTTCGTGCTCGTGATCTTCCTGTTGGTCACCACCACCTTTGCCAAGCAGTCCGGTTTGCGTCTCGAGTTGCCTCAGGCGTCGCCGGCTCCGGAAACGGCAACCGATCCGGGGGTCACCGTGGCAGTGGATCGCAATGGCCGTTTCTACCTCGGAGAGCAGGCCGTGGTGAATTCCCGTCCGGAAACACTGCGCCGTGCGCTCGAACAGAGCCTTGGGACAGATCGCGACCGGCGAGTCGCGGTCCGCGCCGACGGGCGTGCCAGCCACCAGGCTGTGGTCACGGTCTTCGATGTGCTGGCACAGATGGGGATACGGGATGTGGTGATCGAGACCGTTCAGCCAACGGAATCGCCGTGACATCAGCACAGACCACCTTGACGCCGTTCGAGATCTATCGGCGCCTGCTGCGCTACAGCCTCGCGCATTGGCCCATGTTTCTTGCCGCCGTCGTGGGGATGGTGATTTTCGCCCTGTCGGAAACCGCATTCGCTTGGCTCATGAAGCCGTTGCTCGATGGCAGCTTTGTGGAACGCGATCCCATGGTCATCCGCTGGATGCCGCCATTGGTCCTGGGGCTCTTTCTGGCCCGCGGCGTGGCAGCCTTTCTGTCGGACTATTGTATGGCCAACGTTGGCCAGCGTGTCATCAAGGCCATCCGTACTCAGCTGTTCGGCCATTTTCTGCATCTGCCGTGCACGTTTTACGACCACAATGCTTCCGGTCAGCTGCTGTCCAGCCTGACGTTTAATGTGGATCAGGTTGCCAACGCGGCGACTCAGGCGGTCACGGTCATGATCCGCGATAGTCTCAAGGTCGTGGGATTCATGGGTCTGATGTTCTACCTCAATCCCGGACTGGCCGTCTTCGCACTCATCATTGCGCCCCTCATTGCCGTTCTGATTCGATGGATCAGCCAGCGATTTCGCCGCATCAGCACGCGCATCCAGCATTCCATGGGCGAGCTCACCACCGCCTCCGAAGAGGTGATCAAGGGCCAGCGACTGGCCAAGGTCTTTGGGGCCCAAGACCATGAATCGCGTCGCTTCGAGCAGGTCAACGAGCGCAACCGCCGTCTGCTGATGAAGCGCGCGCTCACCCAGGCGGCAAGCAATCCGGTGATTCAGCTCATCGCCGCGATTCCGATGGCCGGTATCGTCTATGTGGCGACCAACGACAGCCTTTCCGGGGCGATGACGCCGGGCGCATTTGCTGCGTTTCTCGGTGCCATGGTGGGTTTGCTCAATCCCCTCAAGCAACTGACGACCGTCAACTCCACGCTGCAGCGAGGAATCGCAGCGGCGGGGAGCATCTTTGCGCTGCTGGAAGTGGCCAGCGAAACCGATACTGGGACACACCGCGTAGCGCGGGTACACGGCGCGGTGACTTTCGAGGCGGTGCGTCTTTGCTATGACCCGGCCAAGGGCGAGGTTCTCAAAGATATTGATCTGGTGATCGAGCCGGGACAGACGGTCGCTCTGGTGGGCCGTTCCGGAAGCGGGAAGACCTCCCTGGTCAATCTACTTCCACGATTCTATGAGCCGCAGCGTGGCCGGATTCTCATCGATGACGTGGATATTCGCGATTATCGATTGACCGATTTGCGCCGTCAGATCGCGGTGGTTGGCCAGGAAGTGATTCTCTTCAATGACAGTATCGCTGCCAATATTGCCTATGGAGAAGATCCGGAGCCGGTTCTGGAACGGATCGAGTGGGCTGCGCGTGCGGCGCACGCCTGGGAATTCATCGAGAATCTGCCGGACGGCGTCTGGACACCGGTCGGACAGCAAGGTGTGCTGCTCTCTGGCGGACAACGTCAGCGCCTGGCAATTGCGCGTGCCTTGTTCAAGGACGCCCCGATCCTGATTCTCGATGAGGCGACTTCGGCACTGGATACCGAATCTGAGCGACATATCCAGGCGGCGTTCGAGGCCTTGATGCGTGATCGGACCACACTCGTCATCGCGCATCGACTGTCGACGATCACGCGGGCCGATTGCATCGTGATGATGCAGGATGGGCAGATTATCGAGCGGGGCAGTCACGCGCGACTGCTGGCGGCGAACGGCGCCTATGCCGAGCTGTATCGGTTGCAATTCAGGGATATGGAGGCGACTGGTTGAGCCAGGCTGGTTGGCGTGGGCGCTTGGAATCACGACTTCTGGCGTTGTGGTACGGGCCACGTTGGCGGGCTCTGCCTTTATTGCCCCTGTCGGGTGTATATGCGCTGGGCCGGGCACTGCATGGCCTGCCTTACCGGCTGGGCTTGCGTGCGTCGGTTCGCTTGCCGGTGCCGGTGATTGTCGTCGGAAACATCACCGTCGGGGGGACCGGGAAGACACCCCTAGTGATCCACTTGGCTCAAATACTGGCGGAGGCGGGGGAAGCGCCCGGTATTCTGTGCCGTGGCTATGGGGGGCGCTCCGGGCAGTGGCCTCAACGGGTGACGGCACACAGCGATCCCCGGGTGGTGGGCGATGAGCCGGTGCTGATTGCTCAGCGTACCCAGTTGCCCGTCGCTGCCGGACCGAATCGCGCGGCTGCCGCGCGCCTGTTGCTCTCGCAGGGGTGTACGGTACTGCTTTGCGATGATGGTCTTCAGCATCATGCTCTGGCCCGGGATGTCGAAATCGTGGTCATCGACGGTGCGCGCGGCCTTGGGAATGGCATTTGCCTACCGGCGGGTCCGCTGCGCGAGCCGGTT